>JBOGFO010000030.1:0-5304 GCA_050743445.1 Acidimicrobiia bacterium | reverse complement strand
CCGGGTCCGTGAAGCTGAACAAGCCCATCGTGGGCATGGCCTCGACGCCGTCGCGTCAGGGCTACTGGATGGTCGCCACCGACGGCGTGATCTTCTCCTTCGGGGACGCCGGGTTCTTCGGCTCCACCGGGTCCGTGAAGCTGAACAAGCCGATCGTGGGCATGGCCGCCACCCCGACGGGCAAGGGCTACTGGCTCGTGGCCTCCGACGGCGGTGTCTTCGCCTTCGGTGACGCCGGGTTCTTCGGCTCCACCGGCGCCGTGAAGCTGAACAAGCCCATCGTGGGGATGGCCTCGACCCCGACGGGCAAGGGCTACTGGATGGTCGCCACCGACGGCGGTGTCTTCGCCTTCGGTGACGCCGGTTTCTTCGGCTCCACCGGGGCGGTGAAGCTGAACAAGCCGATCGTGGGGATGGCCCCCACCGCCTCCAACCAGGGCTACTGGCTGGTGGCCGACGACGGCGGGGTCTTCTCCTTCGGCGACGCGCAGTTCTTCGGCTCGGCGGCGGCGTCCGGCAGCAACCACCAGGTGGTCACGATCCTTCCCTCGCCGACCGGTGCGGGCTACTGGCAGGTGTCGGCCACCGGGCGGGTGTTTGCCTTCGGTGATGCCGCCAACCTCGGGTTCCCGGAGAAGCTCAACCAGGCCGTGGTGGCCGCCGCCGCCCCCGCCCGGTCCCTCGCCGGCGGTCCGGGGAACGACCGTCCCTCGGCCGATCCCGACCCGGCGCCGCCCACCACGGTGGTGACCACCCCGCCCACCACCTACACGCCGCTCCTCACCCCGGCCCAGAAGGGCCGGCCCAACGTGCTCGTCATCGTCATGGACGACATGCGGGCGGACCAGACCCTCGACGTGATGCCCAAGACCCGCCAGTGGTTCGCCGACGCCGGGACGACGTTCCCCAACGGCTTCGCCAACACGCCGCTGTGCTGCCCCGAACGGGCCACCATCTTCTCCGGCCGGTACATGCACAACCACGGCGTGGTCAACAACGGGGAGGCCCGCCGCCTGGACAAGGACTGGACCATCCCCCGCTACCTCCAGGACGGCGGTTACTCCACGGCGCTCGTCGGCAAGTACCTCGACGGCTGGAGCGAGCACAGCGCCCCGCCCAACTTCAACCGCTTCGCCATCACGGGCGGCGGCTACGTCGACGAGTACTTCAACGTCGACGGGGTGGGGGACAAGGCCGGGTACTCCACCGACTTCATCCGGGACCAGACCATCCAGTTCCTGGGCGACTTCGACGCCACCGACGACGCCAAGCCCTGGTACGTCCACGTCACGCCCCACGCCCCCCACGACACCAGCGAGGGCACGTTCGACTGGGCGCCCCGCCACGCCGACACGCCCATCCCGCCCTTCACGCCGACGCCGGCCTTCCTCGACACCGAGCGCGACGACCAGGTCGAGTACATCCGCCACACCAAGGAGACGGTGGAGGAGTCGACCTTCAGCCACGACGGGCAGCTGCGGACTCTGCTGGCCGCCGACGAGATGGTCGACGCCATCTTCCGCCAGCTCGAGGCCACCGGAGAGCTGGACAACACGCTGGCCATCTTCACCTCCGACAACGGCTACTCCTGGGGCGAGCGGGGTGTCACCAGCAAGGGCCTGCCCTACGAGGAGTCGGTCAAGGTGCCCTTCCTGGTGCGCTGGCCCGACGTCGTGCCCGCCGGGACCGTCGACCTCCGCCACGTGGGCGGCGTCGACCTGCTCCCAACCCTGCTCGAGGCCACCCAGACCGTGCCCGCCGAGTTCGGCTACCCCCTCGACGGGCGCTCCTTCCTGCCCGGCAACCCCGCCCGCGACCACATCCTCCTGGAGTTCTCCGCCACCCACCGGTCGATCCCGCCGTGGGCGTCGATGCGCGACGGCCGCTTCCAGTACCTCGAGTACTACGCCGACGACGACTCCACCGTCATCTTCCGGGAGTACTACGACCTCGAAGCCGACCCCTGGCAGACGACCAACCTGCTGGCCGACGCCGACCCGGCCAACGACCCTGACGTCGCCGCCCTCTCGGCCCGCCTCGCCCAGGACCGGGAATGCGCCGGGGGCGCCGGACCGACCGCCTGCCCCTGACGCGAAAGCCGGGCGGAAGCAGGATTTTCGCCCGGCCCGGTGAATCCAATCCTGACAACTCGGCGAAGTGGCTAATCAGGCTGCGCGCCGTCTGAACCCCCCTCCGGAGGCTGGGCCGTGTCTTCGATGACCCTTTCCTTGCGCAGAAGCCGTCTCGGGCGGCGTCCCCTCATGCTGCTGCTGGCCGCCACCCTGATGGCCGGCCTGCTTCCCGTGCTCTCCGAAGCCCGGCCCTCCGGCGCCGCCACCCCGGCGTCCGGTCAGGGCGTGTGGCTGGTGGCCCAGGACGGCGGCATCTTCTCCCACGGTGAGGCCGCCTTCTTCGGCTCCACCGGGTCGGTGAAGCTCAACCAGCCGGTGGTCGGGATGGCGGGTACGCCGTCCATGAAGGGCTACTGGATGGTGGCCACCGACGGCGGGATCTTCTCCTTCGGTGACGCCGGCTTCTACGGCTCGACCGGGTCGGTGAAGCTGAACAAGCCCATCGTGGGCATGGCCTCCACCCCCTCGGGCAAGGGCTACTGGCTCGTCGCCACCGACGGCGGGATCTTCGCCTTCGGCGACGCCGGCTTCCACGGCTCCCTCGGGTCGGTCAAGCTCAACAAGCCGATCGTGGGCATGACCTCCACCCCGTCGGGCAAGGGCTACTGGATGGTCGCCTCCGACGGCGGGATCTTCTCTTTCGGAGACGCCGGCTTCTACGGCGCCACCGGTGACGTCGCCCTGGTCCAGCCCATCGTGGGCATGGCCTCCACGGCCACGAGCAAGGGCTACTGGCTGGTGGCTTCCGACGGCGGCCTGTTCTCCTTCGGCGACGCCCGGTTCTTCGGCTCCTCGGCCGGCACCGGCCGCAAGGTGGTGGGCATGGTCCCCACCCCGACCGGCCTCGGCTACTACCAGGCCACCGACGCCGGTGAGGTCATCGGCTTCGGCGACGCCTACATCGCCGCCCCCGCCGCCAAGCTCAACCAGAAGATGATCGGACTGGCCGCGGCCCACAAGCCCGCCGGCCCCGGCGGCCCGACGGCCACCACCCTGCCCGGCACCGACCCGACGGACCCGACCGGGCCCGGGACCACGCCGACCACCGTCGCCCCCGGGACCGACGGCCTGCTGACCCCGGCCCAGAAGGTGGCCCAGAGCGGCAAGCCCAACGTGATGGTCATCGTCATGGACGACATGCGGGTCGAGGGCATCATGGACGACCCGACCGTGCTGCCCAAGACCAAGGAGTGGCTGCGGGCCGGCGGCAGCGAGTACCTGGAGGGCTACGCCACCACCCCGTTGTGCTGCCCGGAGCGGGCCACCATCTGGACCGGCCGCCTGCCCCACAACCACGGCGTCGTCGACAACCACGACGGCGTGGTGATGAACAGGGACTGGATCATCCCCCGGTACCTGCGTGACGCCGGCTACCGCACCGGCCTCGTCGGCAAGTTCATCACCGACTGGCACCACAAGTACGAGCCGCCCCACTTCGACGAGTACGCCGCCTTCCAGGGCGGGTACCTCGACGTGCCCTTCATGGTGAAGAACCCGGGTGACGCCACCAGCCACGGCGAGCGGACGAGCGACGTGGCGGACTCCCCGAGCGACAACTCCTCCGACTACATCGGGCACAAGGTCAACCAGTTCGTGGACGCCTACGAGTCCAACGACGCCCAGCCCTGGTACCTGCACGTGACCCCTCACGCGCCCCACGACGACACCGAGCCGCCGTTCTTCAAGTGGCCGGCCCGTCACAACGACGTGGAGGTCTCGCCCTACGACCCCACCCCGGCCGCCCTCGTCGAGGGGCTGGACCAGCCCCACACCCGGGCGGAGAAGGCCGACAAGGCCCCGAGGATCCGCAGCCAGCGGATCCCCCGGGCCGAGGTCGAGGTCTACAACCAGGGCATGCTCAAGACCCTGCTGGGGGCCGACGAGATGATCGACGGCATGATGCAGAACCTGCAGGCCAAGGGCGAGCTGGAGAACACGCTGATCATCTTCACGTCCGACAACGGGTTCTCGTGGGGTGAGCGGGGCGTGGACAGCAAGGGCTGGCCCTACGTCGAGGACGTGTCGGTTCCGTTCCTGGCCCGCTGGGACGGGGTCATCCCCGCCGGGGTGACCAACACCCGGCCGGTCGGTGGCGAGGACATCCTCCCCACCCTCCTCGACGCCGCCCAGACCACCCCGGCCCAGATCGGCGAGCCGTTCGACGGCCGCTCGTTCCTGCCCACCCAGCCGGCCAAGGACGTGAAGTTCCTCGAGTTCGGCCCCCGGGTCGGCACCAGCCCGTCCGAGAGCTGCGCCGACGAAGGGTTCGCCTGCTACGAGGCCCACCGGGGCATCCCCACCTGGGCTTCGCTGCGCACGCCGACCTACCAGTACCTCGAGTGGTACGACACCGACAACACCACCATCCAGGCCGACAACGGCCGGGAGTACTACGACCTGGTGACCGACCCCTGGCAGCTCAACAACCTGCTGGCGGACGGCAACCCGGCCAACGACCCCGACGTGGCGTCGCTGGGCAGCCGGCTCCACACGCTGCGGACCTGTATGGGTACCAGCGGGGCCACCGCTTGCCCGTAACCCTTCGCAGCTCACCCGACGAGGGGGTCGCGCCCATGGCGCGGCCCCTTCGTCAGTCTCAGCGACTCCGGCGGAGAAAGTCGTCGAGCAGCGGCATCGCCAGCTGTACCTGGCCGTACGCGGGGCTGTAGATGACACCGTCGGTCATGAGCCGGTCCCGGAGCGCGCCGACGCCGGGCGTCGTGGTGCCGAGTGCTTCGGCAACCTCACGGGAGGTGTGTGGCCCAGGGCCCAGCGCGGCGAGGGCCCGGAGGTATCTCCGTTCAGATTCGGGGACCCGGGCGACCCGGGCGGCGAAGAACCCGTCGTCGAGGGCTCGCCGGACGGTCGTTTCCGCGCGGCGGACGTCGGCTCTGGAGATCGGGTCGTCCCGGGCCATGTTCCAGGTGTGGTACCCCCAGGTCTGCAGGAAGTAGGGGTAGCCGGCGGAGGCGGCGACGATCGCAGCCAAGGCCGGCGCCGAGAAGGAGACGTCCAGTTCGGCGGCGGGATCCTTGATCGCCGCGGTGGCGGCCGAGGTGTCGAGCGGGCCGAGCTCGGCCACCGTGAACATCCGCTCGGCATAGGTTTTGGCCTTCGCTGCCCGGCCCAGGAGGTTGGGTAGCCCGGCGAGTGCCCCCCACAGGGGGAGTTG
>JBOGFO010000029.1:0-4740 GCA_050743445.1 Acidimicrobiia bacterium | reverse complement strand
GATCTCGGCGAAGACGAGCGCCTGGGCCCGGCCCACGGTCAGGAGCACCGCCATCAGCTCCGTCCAGTTGGCGGCGGCGAGGGCCACACCCAGCGGCTCGACCGGCGGGGCCGGCGGCGGCGGCTCGTCGATGTCGGTGCCGAGGCGCTCGGTGACCCACTTCCAGGACTGGTAGGCGGCCGCCACCTGCTGGGCGTACACGTCGCCGACGTAGCGCCGGCGCAGAGGGTCGGGTCCGAGGTCGATCCAGTCGTCGATGGCGTGCTCGAAGAGCACGGCCCGGACCCAGCCCTCGTCGATTCCGGGAACGGTGGTCACGGCAGTAGGCACCGGGTCAAACACCCCAGTGCCACATGGCCCGAAGGGCCTCGACGTCACCGGGGCCGGGCGGCGGCGCGGCGCTGCCGTCGAAGCCCTCGAGCTGCTCGGCCAGCTCCTTCAGCTCGGCATCGTTGAGGGCGCGGGGGTCGACCCGGGGGTTGGCGTCCCGGAGGGCGTCCACCAGCGTGTCCAGGTCCTGCCATCCGACGGTCATGGAGCGGAGCCTTCCTGTGCGGTCTAGACGAAGTGGCGGTTGTGGAGATACTCCGGAGGTTCCAGGCCCAGCTGGGTGAGGAGCGGGTTGACCTCGTCCACGTAGCGGAGGCGCAGCTCCTCGTTGCCCGAGCGCTTGATGCCCCAGGCCACGTAGCGCCACTGACGGTCGGAGGCCGATCGCCCGAACATGTCCAGGGACATCGGGTACCACTTCTCCAGATAGCGCTGGGCCTCGTCGAGCTTCCCGTGGTTCAAAATCTGGTCGCGCAGGTTGGAGTAGCCCAGGGCGGTGTGGCCGACCTCGTCCCGGGCCACGGCCATCGACACCTCGGCCCAGGGCCGGTACGAGCACTCCTCCATGTCCTTGAACACGAAGACGCCCATGCGGTCGGTGAGGGTGTTGACGATGGCCAGCTCGGTCCAGTCCTGCACCGAGCCGATGTGCTCGAACACCTCCTGGCGCTTGCGCTTCGCCTCCCGGAAGTACCGGGGGGTGAGCTCCACGCCGAGGCCCTTGGCGATGCGCCAGAAGGTGTAGCCGTGGTTGACCTCCTCGGCGAAGAACTTGGCCATCCGCATCCGGCCCCGGGGGTCGGGGGCGGCCAGGATGTGGGAGCGCAGCAGGCTCGAGTCGAAGACGAGCTCGCTCTCCAGGTCGGCTTGGACCATCACCACCTGGATGACCAGCTGGCGGTACTCCTCGGGCAGGTCGGCGCCCTGGTCGTAGCCGTCGACACCGAGGGCCTCCAGCTCGCTTCCGAACCAGATGCCTTCCGGGGGTTGGATGGTCGACACGGAAGTGCTCATCGTTCTCCGATCAGGGGTAAATGACCTGGCCATCCTCGCGCTCGAGGATGATGGCCGCCCACGGGCAGGCGCGGGCCACGTTCCAGAGCTCGTCCTCGCCGGCGGCGCCGCCTTCGATCACCTCGGCGAAGGTGTCCGGACCATCGTCGACGAGGCGGAACATCGCCGGCAGCAGGCGGACGCAGGTGCCGGTCCCGCTACAGGAATCGCGATCGATGTGGACCTGGACGGAGGCGGTCACGGCACCCAGGGGATCTTGCCGTAGTCGTCGATCTCGCCCAGCACGCCACGGGCGTCACGCCGGGCCGGGTCGCCGTCGCCGAGGTCCGGCTCCTTCAGGGAGAAGGCGGCGATCCCCTTCTCCCGCCAGCCGGACAGGATCATCTCCTGGGCCATGAGATCGGGGCCGAGCAGCTCCAGGGTGGTCAGGATGATGCGGCCCACGGTTCCGTCGTAGACGGCGTCCTGGAGGGTGTCGAGGGCCTCCTCGCCGGTGTCGACGATGACCTCGTCCACCGCCGCCCCGGAGAGCTGCGCGGCCTGCACCAGCTCGGGAACGTCGCCCGGGTCGGCCACGAAAGCCACGGTCCGGCGCTCGGAGCTCATGGGGATCCTCCGGAAGAACGTGGGGGTCAGTGGACCTCGGCGGCACTGCCGAGGTAACGCTCGAACACCGTCCCCGAGGCGCACTGGGCGGGCTCGCCCACGAACACCATGGTGCCCTTGTTCATGATGTAGACGTAGTCGGCGAGATCGACGGCCCGCTCCACGTACTGCTCGACGAGCAGCATCGAGCGGCCTTCCGACTCGAGGACGGCGATCGCCTCGAGGATCTCGTCCACCACCACCGGGGCGAGTCCCACCGACAGCTCGTCGGCCAGGATCAGGGTCGGCTCCTGGATGAGGGCCCGGGCCAGGGCCAGCATCTGCTGCTCCCCTCCGGAGAGGGTGGCCGCCTGCTGCGAGAGGCGCTGGCCCAGCTTGGGGAATCGGGCCACCGACCGGTCGATGGCCTCGTCCAGGCTGCGCCGTCCGGCGTGCATGATCAGGTTCTCCCGCACGCTCAGGCGGCGGAAGATGCCCCGGCCCTCGGGGATGAGGCAGATGCCGTGCCGGGCCCGCCAATGGGCGGGGCGGCGCTCGATGGGTTCGCCTTCGAGTCGGATGCTGCCCGAGCGGGTCGGTACCAGACCGGCCAGCGTCCGCAGCAGGGTCGACTTCCCGGCGCCGTTGGGCCCGAGCAGCACCACCGCCTTGCCCGCGGGCACGCGCACGTCCACCCCGTGGAGGACCTCGGTGCGGCCGTAGCCGGCCCGCAGCCCGGTGGTGTCGAGGCAGATCACGAGCCGGCCATCCGCTCTTCGAGCCGGCGGCTGCCCGACCGCCACGCGCTCTGGCGGGCCAGGGCGGAGAAGTCCGGGAGCCGGAAGAACCCGACCAGGCCGTTGGGGGCCTGGGCCAGGAGGATGGCGGCCGCCCCGAAGAAGACCGGCTGGAGCTCGATGACGGACCGGGCGGTGAAGACGGCGGGCACGGTGACGAGGAGGACGGCGGCCAGGACGGCGCCGCCCAGGGTGGCGGGGCCGGCGGTGACCAGCACCGTGACCCACACCAGGGAGAAGAAGAAGCCGAAGCTCTCCGGGTTCACGACCTGGGTGAGCGTGCCCAGGAGCGCCCCGGCGATGGCGGCCATGAACCCGCCGACGCAGAACACGATCACCCGGGCGGCGGTGGGGTTGATCCCCAGGCTCTCGGTGGCGGTGGGCGAGTCGGCCAGAGCCCGCAGGACCCGGCCCAGGCGGGTCACCCGGACGGTCTCGACGGCGATCACCCCGAAGAGGACCACGGCCAGGACGAAGTAATAGAACGTCTTGTCGCCCGCCAGGGAGATCCCGAACAGCTCCGGCCGGCTGATGCGGGCCAGGGCGTCGGAGCCGAACACGATCGAGGTGCCGAAGAGCAGGTTCTGGGCCAGGATGCCGAAGCCGAAGGTGGCCAGGGCCAGGAACAGCCCCGAGAGGCGGATGGCGGGGATGGCCAGCAGGGCGGCGGCGGGCATGAGGATCAGCCCGGCCAGGAGGAGGGCGGGGAGATACGGAACGCCGGCCTCCTGGAGCTGGGACAGGGTGGTCGCCCCGAAGACCACGAACACGGCGTGGCAGAGCGACACCTGCCGGGACGTCCCCACCAGCAGGGACAGGCTGGCGAAGACGAGGACGAAGCCGACGGTCGAGGTGGCGGTGAGCAACTGCGAGCCGTTGAGGCGGGAGGGGAGGGCCACGGCCACTGCGGTGAGGACCATCAGGGTGGGCAGCGGGAACCGGCGGGCCCCGGCCCGCAGGCCGGTGCGGGCCCCGGCGGTGGAGCGCACGACCTCGGCGAAGCGGCCCTTGGGCGAGAGCACCAGGACGGCGAAGAGGATGATGAAGGGAAGGCTGGTGGGGAGCCCGGCCAGGCTGAGGTTGCCCGCCACGAGCTTGGTCGCCACCGCCTGGCCGAGGCCGATGAGCATGGCCCCGAGGTAGGTGAGCGGGAGGCTGGTGAGCCGGCCGATCACGGCCGCCCCGAACACCTGGATGACGAGCAGGGTGAGCAGGACGGCATCGACGCCGAGGACGGGGCCGAGGAGCACGCCGGCCAGCGAGGCGAAGGAGCATCCCAGCATCCAGCTGAAGGTGGTGATCCGGCGCGAGTCGAGGCCCTCCAGCTCGCTCAGGCCGGGGTCGTCGACCACCGCCCGGGTCTTGATGCCGAGCCGGGTGTAGCGGAAGAAGCCGGCCAGGACGAGGCCGGCGGCCAGGGCGATGCCGATCAGGATGACCTGGTCGTAACCAACGTTGACGCCGGGGAGCCGGAAGGTCCTGGTCGGGAAGATGGGGTCGAGGCTGCGGGTGATCGGGCCGTAGATGTAGATGGCCAGTCCCTGGAGCCCCACCAGGAGCCCGAGGGAGACCACCACGTAGGTGGCGGCGGTGGCGCCGTGGAGCCGGGGCAGCAGCACCCGGTCGATGACGATCCCGATGGCCGGTCCCACCCCGAGGATGGTGACGGCCACGGCCAGCACGGTGGGCACCCCCAGGTCCACCCGCAGCGTGTAGAAGATGAACGTCGAGATCATCCCCACCGCCCCGTGGGCGAAGTTGAACACCCCGGAGGTGGTGTAGGTGACGGTGAGGCCCATGGCCGCGATGGCGTAGACCGAGCCCGTGGCCAGGCCGATGACGATGAACGGCAGGTAGCTCTCCACGTCCGGGCGCCTACGCCGTGGCCGTCCGGGCCGGCCGGTCGTGGACGGGGCCGGCGTCCGTCACGGGGCCGGGCCCAAGGGTGTCGGTGATGTCGACCGTCGGCAGGGGCCCGGGGATGGGCTCGCCGGCCCGGAGGGCGTCCTCGATC
>JBOGFO010000028.1:0-1693 GCA_050743445.1 Acidimicrobiia bacterium | reverse complement strand
GCGGGCTTCACCGCCTACGCCTGGAAGCGGGTCCGCAAGTACCGCCGGGGCCGAGCCACCGGCCGGCTCCGGGAGCTGTGGTCCCAGACCCGCAACCACCAAGCGGTGAGCACCGCCCGGGCGCTGGTGGCGTCCCGGCCGCTGCAGACCTCCCTCGCCGCCATCGCCTCCAACCGGACGGTGGCCAAGCGGGACCGGGCCACCGGCGTCGCCCACTTCTTCGTCTTCTGGGGTTTCATCACCCTCTTCATCGGCACGGTCATCCTCACCATCGACGAGGACATCCTCGCCCCGGCCGCCAACCTCCTTGCCGGCCACGAGATCCACTTCTTCCACGGCCCCTTCTACCTGGGGTACTCGTTGATCCTCGACGTCATGGGCCTCGGGGCGATCGTCGGCCTGGCCTACCTGATCATCCGACGCGCCACCCACCCGCCCCAACTCGACTACACCCGGGCCGAGCAGCCCGAGGAGGGCTACTCGCGCTCGGCCTTCCGCAAGGGCGACGCCCTCTTCGCCTGGTTCCTCATGGCCGTGCTCGTCACCGGCTTCGCCCACGAGGGGTTCCGTATCGCCGCCACCGGGTTCCCGGGCTTCGAGGCGTGGTCGCCCGTGGGCTGGGTACTGGCCAAGGCGGTCGACGCCGCCGGCGTCGGCGCCGCCACCGCCGAGGATCTGCGCCTCGGCGTCTGGTGGGCCCACACCGCCATGGCCTTGGCTTTCGTCGTCTACATCCCCGCCTCCAAGGCCATGCACATGGTGGTCGACGCCGCCAACCTCACCGCCCACAACCCCCGCTCCGCCCAGCGCCTCCCCAAACCGGCCCCGGGCGCCGCCTACCCCGGCTACCGGGTCCTCACCGACTTCACCTGGAAGGAGCTCGTCGACCTCGACGCCTGTACGAAGTGCGGCCGCTGCCACGTGGCCTGCCCCGCCCAGGTGGCGGGCGCCCCGCTCTCCCCCCGCGACCTCATCCTCGACCTGCGGCAGTGGGCCGACGCCCAGAGCGGCATCCACACCCTCCTCGACCAGGAGCACCGGCCGGCGCCCACCGGGCCGCTGTCGGCCAATGGCGACACGGACGTCTCCGGCCAGGTCATCAAGGAGCAGACCCTGTGGGCGTGCACCACCTGCATGGCCTGTGTCGAGGCCTGCCCGGTGGGGATCGAGCATGTCTCCACCATCGTCCAGATGCGCCGGTCCCTGGTCGACGAGGGCCGCATGGAACCGACCCTCGTCGAGGCGCTCCAGAACCTCGCCACCCAGGGCAACAGCTTCGGCAAGTCGTCGCGCATGCGGGCCCGGTGGACCAAGGGCCTGGAATTCAGCGTCAAGGACGCCCGCCAGGAGCCCGTCCACTACCTGTGGTTCGTGGGCGACTACGCCAGCTTCGACGACCGGGTGGCCGCCCTGTCCCGGACGCTGGCCGGCATCCTCCACGACGCCGGCGTCGACTTCGGGATCCTCTACGAGGAGGAGCGCAACTCCGGCAACGACGTCCGCCGGGTGGGTGAGGAGGGCCTCTTCGAGCTCCTCGTCGAGCAGAACCTGGCCGCCTTCGGCAAAGCCAGCTTCGAGGAGATCCTGACCACCGACCCCCACTCCCTCAACACGCTGCGCAACGAGTACCCCGAGTTCGGCCTGGACAAGCCGGTGCGCCACTACACCGAGGTCCTCGCCGACCTGGTGGAGG
>JBOGFO010000027.1:0-3365 GCA_050743445.1 Acidimicrobiia bacterium | reverse complement strand
GGGCTGGATCGCCGGGCCCGGCGACGCCAGCGAGTCGGAGAGCTCGGTGGCGCCGGCGGGGACATCCCCGAAGGGCCTCTCACCCCAGCTGGGACCCGAGGCGCGGGCCAGCACCGCCACCAGGGCCAGGGCCGAGAGGGCGATGGCGGCCACTCTCACCCGGGTGTCCGTTCTCACCCCCACGAGGGTAGCGGCTCCCCCCTCACCACCGGTCAGGCCAGCGCCTTGTCCACGAGCCCAGCGCCTTGTCCACGAGCGCAGTGCTGGCGTCACGCAGGCGGCGACGGGCCTCGGGGTCGTAGGCCTGGTCACGGCGAGCTCGGCGGCGAGGTCGAAAGTGAACATGATCTGGGCCAGCTTGCTCCGCCGGTAGGCGCGCACGCCGTCGTAGGCGTGCTCGGACATCAGGTCGTCGCAGTCGATCGGGTACTGGCCGAGCGAGGCGACGTGCACGATGCGGGCCGGGGCCGAGGCGGCGAGGAGCGGGACCAGCCGGCGGGTCAGGTGGTAGCCGGCCAGCTCCCGGACCAGGTACCGGCCGAGGCCGTCGGTGGCGCCTGTCACCAGGATGCACGGCGCGGTCATGGTCACCCGGCCCGGCTGCCCTCCAGGAGGAAGGCGGCGACGCGGTCGGGGTCGTCATTCATGGGGACGTGGCCGAGACCGGGCAGGGGGACGACCCGGGCCCCGGGAAGGGCCCGCTGGGCCCGGCGGGCGTGGTGGGGGAAGAGGACGAGGTCGCGCCGCCCCCATCCGATGGTGACGGGGACGTCGGGCGGAGGCGCCGGGGGAACCTGAATGTGCTTGAGCTGCTTCAGGGCGGCGTTGATGGCCGCCCGGCGCTGGCCCAGCGCCCGCAGGTCGGCGGCCAGCACGGCGGGGTCGTGGCGGCCCGGCCGGCCGAAGAACAACCCGAAGAGCGCCACCCGGGCGGGCCCGCTCCGGACGAGCCGGTCGATGGCGCGGTCCGGCAGGCGGGCGCCGAGGGTGGCGGCGATGCGGAAAACCCCCGCGATCCAGATCCGCTCCGCCGGGTACCAGAACGACGCCGGCGACAGGGCGGTCACGGTCCGGGCGTAGCCCCGGGCGCCGAGGTCGATGGCCATGAGCCCGCCGAGGGAGTTCCCGGCCACGTGGGGCCGCCCCAGGCCCAGGCCCCGCAGGAACTTCTCGACCACCTCGGTCAGGGACCGGTAGTCGCCCTGGGCCGAGTCGGGCAGCGCCGGCGAATCACCGTGGCCGGGCAGGTCGAGCGTGAACACCTCGCGCTCGGCGGCCAGCCGCGGCACGATCGCATCCCAGGCCCGGCGATGATGACCGAGCCCGTGCAGGAGCACGAGCGGTTCGCCGGCCCCGGTGCGGTCGTAGGCGAGGTCCATGCCGGCGCCTCTCAGGAGGCGAGCGAGGCCGGCTCGGGGCGGGGAGCGCCGGCGATGGCGTAGTCGGCGGGATCGAAGGTCTTCATCGCCTTCCGGAACCGCCACGTGTACGGCATCACCTGGAAGCCCGTCCCGAGGATGAGCGTGTCGACCTCGTGCTCGGCCCCGTCCTCGGTGACGATCGACCGGGGCCGGATCTCCGTGATCCGGCTGGTGATCACCGAGACGTTGGGCCGGGCCAGGGCGGGATGGAAGTCGTCGGTCACGATGATCCGCTTGCAGCCCATGCGGTAGTTGGGGGTGAGCTTGGCCCGGAGCTCGGGGTCGCGGACCTGCCGGCGCAGGCGCGCCTTGGAGATCGGCTCGATCAGGCCGGGGTGCTGCACGCAGAACCCCACCAGCTCGCGGTAGAGGTACTGGCGGGTGCGCACCGCCCGCTGGACCTGAGGCAGGCGCCGGTAGATGGCCCGCTCCACCCCGCTGATGCGCCGGTTCATGCGGGGAAAGGTCCATCCCGGCGTCCGCTGGAAGACCAGCAGCTCCCGCACCTCCGGCTGGATCTCGGGGATGAACTGCGCCGCCGAGGACCCCGTCCCGATCACGGCCACCCGCTCGCCCGAGAGGTCATGGTCGTGATCCCAGCGGGCGGAGTGGAAGCTGTGCCCGGCGAACGTCTCCAGGCCGGGGATGTCCGGCGGCACGGGGTTGGACAGCGGTCCCATACCCGAGATGAGGAACCGGGCCTCGATCGTCCCGGCCCCGGTTCGCACCCGCCACGAGTGCGCCGTCTCGTCCCACTCGCCTCCGGTGACCTCGTGCCCGAACCGGATGTGGCCCATGACACCGTGGGCGTGGGAGACATCCCGGATGTAGGCCCAGATCTCCTCCTGGGGGGCGTAGACCTGGCTCCAGTCGGGGTTGGGGGCGAAGGAGAAGGAGTACAGGTGCGACTGCACGTCCACCGCACAGCCGGGATAGCTCTTGTCCCGCCAGGTCCCGCCGACGTCCTCGGCCCGTTCGAGGATCACGAAGTCGTCGATGCCGGCCTGCTTCAGCCGCACGGCCATGCCCAGCCCGGCGAAACCCGCCCCGATGATGACGATGCGCACCTGCTCAGCGCCCGGCGTGGTCACGGAATCGAAGCTACTTCAGGCGCCGGAGCCGCCCGGGACCGTCGTCGAAGCCCCGGCGGCGCTTCGCCTTGTCGCCCTCTTCGTTCTCGGCCCGGTCGGGGTCAGCGGCGGCGCTTTCCTTGCCCACCTTCTTCGCCTTGTTGAGCTCGACCTGCAGGTGGCGCAGCGGGTGCTTGCGCCGCGCCGTCAGGTTGGGGACCGACGGCCGCTTCCGGTCGGTCCGGAAGGCCCACCAGATGATGAGGAGCGCGCCCACGGACACAGCCATGAACGGGATGACAACGAAGAAGTTCCCCGCTTCTGCGACCATGACGGATCACCAGAGCTGTTGTCGGGTGGGTGGTCGAGCCTACCCAACCCGCCGTGCCGAGGCGAGACCGTTATCCAGGGCGTTAGAGGTTGTTGAACCCGTACTGGGCGAAGTAGTCGTGGCCTCCGAGGCCGTTGTTGTAGATGGAGTCGACCGTGAAGACGTTGCGCCAGCCCTCCTGGCCGGAGCTGGTCAGGCCGGTCTGGTCGGCGAAACGCCAGTCGTTGGTGTGGAGGGAGTGGAAGTAGGCGAAGCCGGCGATCCAGCGGCGGGCCTGGGCGTCCGATTCGAGCCAGGTCCCGATCCGCACCAGCCAGTCGTCCCGGTCCGGTGACGGCAGGTCGCCCGGGTCCTCGTCGTCGCAGTGGAAGACCGGCGAGGGGGTGCCGTCCTCGCATCCCGGGTGGCTGGCCGTCTCGGCGATGATCAGCTGCTTGTTCTGGGCCTGGGCCAGGTCCACGCCCCGCCCCCAGGCGCCGAACTCGTCGGGGTACTCCCAGTCGCACGAGGACCGGAAGCAGTACCAGTTGTAGGAGTCGTGGG
>JBOGFO010000026.1:0-3121 GCA_050743445.1 Acidimicrobiia bacterium | reverse complement strand
GGTTGGGGGCCCCTGCCCCAACCACTCGCCGGCCGGCGGCGGCATTCCGGGTGCGCCCGGCGGGCCTACGGGCGGGCGGCAAGGTAGGGCTTCACCTCGGACCAGTTCCCGGCCAGGGAAGAGGCGGACGACGTGTCAGATGCGGACGGCGACGGGGCGGGCAGGTAGGCCACCTGGGGCGGCGCCACCATGCCCAGCCGCTCGGCGGCCGTGGCCACGATCCGCTCCGGCGCCGAGAGGCGGGCCACCTCGAGCCGGAGGTGCTCGTAGCGCTGCTGCTCGGTGGCGGCCGAGTCCTGCAACCGGTCCAGGCGGAACTGGCTCTGGACCAGCAGCACGAGGAAGGCGGCCGCGCCGAAGATCGTGCCCACGGTGAGCACGATGGTGGTGAGGAGCGCCAGCCGCAGCTGGCGATCCGGCGCCGGCCCCTGACGCCGGCGGCGGGGTGTCGGCTTGGCCCGTGTCCGCCGCAGCGTCTTCTGGTGCCGGCGCCGGACGTCGCCGTGCGCCCCGCGCCTTCGTGCAAACACCGGCCTCTTCTTCTTCGTCATCTTCTTTGTCGTCTGGCGCCGCACCGCGGTCACGACCGCCCTGCCCGTTCCAGCACCCGCAGGCGGGCGCTCTCCGACCGGGGGTTGGTGGCCATCTCCTCGCTCGGCGGGCGCTGCGCCCGGCGGGTGACCAACACGCCCGGAGGCGGAGGCTGGTCCGGCGGGAGGGGCAGCCCCCGGGGCACCGACGGCGGCGAGGACCAGTCGACGAAGCGGTGCTTCACCATCCGGTCCTCGATCGAGTGGTAGGAGAGGACGGCCAGGCGGCCGCCGGGCTCGAGGGCGGCGAAACCGGCTTCGAGGCCGGCGGCGAGATGGTCGTACTCGGCGTTGACCTCCATGCGGATGGCCTGGAACGTGCGCCGGGCCGGATGGGGCCCCGTGCGCCGGGTGGCAGCCGGGATCGCGTCGCGCACAACCTCGGCCAGCTCGGCCGTGGTGTCCAGGGGACGGTGGGCGACGATCCGCCGGGCGATGCCCCGGGCGAAGCGCTCCTCTCCCCATCGGGCGATGACCCGGGCCAGCTCAGCCTCCTCGTACTCGTTCACCACCTTCCAGGCCGACAGGGCCTGGGAGCGGTCCATTCGCATGTCCAGTGGAGCATCGGCCCGGTAGGAGAACCCCCGGTCGGGCCGGTCCAGCTGCGGGCTGCTCACACCGAGGTCGTACAGCACGCCGACGCTGCTCTCCCCGGCCAGCACGTCGGCCAGGTCCTCGAAGCCGGCATGGACCACCGTGGCCCGCTCCCCGAAGGGGGCGAGGGCTGCGGTGGCTGCCTCCACCGCCTCGGCGTCACGGTCGATTCCGAGGAGGCGGCAGTCGGGCCGGGCATCGAGCAGCGCCTGGGAGTGACCGGCACCCCCCACCGTTCCGTCGACCAGGAGGCCGGCAGGGACGGATGAGAACACCGAGACCACCTCCCGGCACATGACCGGGGCATGTGGAAACGAACCGGTCATGTGCGGCGCCCCGGCGGGCCGCCGCACGGCTTGGGCCCAGCCCCCCGAACGGGCCGGCGCGAGTTTTCGCAAACCGACACACGGATGGAAGCGGGCGGAGTAGGGCCTTCCACCGCACCGTCGGGGGGGCTGGGCGCAGGCCGTGCGACGCACGCCCGCGATGTCAAGGTCAGACAGCTAGATGCCGAAGTCGGGAATGTCCTGGGCAGCAGTGATGACCTGCTCCCCTTCGAGCTCACTGGCCCGCCAGCGCTCGGCGTTCCAGATCTCCACCCGGGAGGCGACACCCGCCACCACGACCTCGCGGTCGAGGCTGAGGTCGGCGAACTCCCGCAGGTGGGCGGGTACCTGCACCCGCCCCTGACGATCGGGGTCGGCCGGAGAAGCGCCGGCGAAGAACATCCTCGCCGCCTGCCGCTGCCCCGGGCCCCTGGTCGCCACGTCCCGCATGTTGCTCGCCACCCGCTCCCACTCGTCAGCCGGATACACGCACACGCAACCGTCGAGGCCCCGGGCCATGTAGGCACCGGATTCCAGTTGGGGTCGGAACTTGGCCGGGAGGATGACCCGCCCCTTCGCGTCGAGAGCATGCTGAAACTTCCCGACGAACACGGTCCACTCCCTCGGCCCTCATCTCGAGGTCCCCGCCCGCCCGCCGGACCGCCGCCCGGCTGGAGGCCACGCCGAGACCATATTCCCCCACTTCCCTCCCGTCAACACCATTCAGCACCACTTTCCACCACCACGGGATGACCATAGGCGCGTTGGCGCCTCCAGACGGGGATTTCGCGCCGCGGGGGGCGAGGTTTAGGCGGGAAGGGCCTCGACAGCCATGCCGAGGTAGGGCTCCCAGGCCGGGTCGATGGAGCCCACGGCCACCACGATCCAGATCGTCTCGCGAGGGGCGAAGGGCTTCCGGCGCAGGGTGAGGTGCGTCTCGGTGAGGAGACGGTCCTCCTTCTTGGCGTTGCACGGCCGGCAGGAGGCGACGACGTTCTCCCACACGTGCTCACCGCCCCGGGAGCGGGGGACGACGTGGTCGATGTTCTCGGCGTTGGCGCCGCAGTACTGGCAGCGGTGGTCGTCGCGCACGAACACCGAGCGTCGGGACAGTGGCGCCCGGGCCCGGAACGGCACCCGCACGAAGTGGGTGAGGCGGATCACCGAGGGGACGGGGAAGGCCAGGCGCTCGGAGTGCATCAGCTCGTCACGGTGGTGGACGACCTCCGCCTTCTCCTTGAGCACGAGGACCAGGGCGCGCCGGACGGGCACCACGCAGAGCGGCTCGTAGGTGGCGTTGAGAACGAGCGCTCTCCCCAAGCCCGGACCCTCCTCCCTCCTATCCCATGCCTATCTTCAGTCTACCTGGCCCCCCCGGGAATCCCTGGCCCGTTCAGCAGCGGTTTTCCTGGCTGTGACTAAGGCGACCCGAAGTCGTCGGCGTTGCCGAAATCGAAGACGGCGCCGTCCTGCCCCGCCAGCCAGTAGCCGCCCCCATCCGGGGTGGGCGCCATGCCCACGGCCGGCGCGCCCGGCGGCATGGCCCCGGTGGAGCCGTGGAAGGGGGCGTTGAAGGTGAACACGCCGCCGTCGGAGGCGACGAGCCAATAC
>JBOGFO010000025.1:0-6846 GCA_050743445.1 Acidimicrobiia bacterium | reverse complement strand
GCGGGACCGTGGTGGTCGTGGGCGCCGGCGCCGCGATCTGGACCGGCGCGGGTTCGCTGCGCACGGGGGAGGTGGCCGGCGCCACCACGCCGGCAAGGGCCAGCGCCCCGACGGCGGCGGCAGCCGTGGCCGGACCGGATCCGGTGCGCCGGACGGCGGCGCCGGCGGGAGCCGTCCACAGGCCGGCCAGCCAGGGCACCAACGACAGCACGGCGGACCCGCCGATCAGCCACCACAGCTTGCCCAGGGACACGGCCAGGAAGTGGCGCACGAGGATGGGATCGAAGTGGGCCCCGGCCCCCGCCACCAGCTCCCGGCGGGCCACGTCGGGGCGTTGGGGCGACTTGTAGGGCCGGGCCGCGGTCATGACCTCGTAGGCGTCGGCGATGGCCAGGATGCGCCCGCCGAGGGAGATGTCCTCGCCCGCCAGGCCCTGGGGATACCCGGTGCCGTCCCAGTGCTCATGGTGGTGGGCCACCGATGCCGCCCATGGGCCCAGCCAGGCCACCAGGGGAGCCACCAGCCGGCGTCCCTCCTCGGGGTGGCGGCGCAGGGTCACCCACTCGTCCTCGTCGGGCCGGTCGGGCTTGTTCAGGATCTCGCCGGGGACGGCAAGCTTGCCGATGTCGTGGAGCAGGGCCGCCCACCGCAGGCGGTCCCGGTCCTCCTCGGAGACCCCGGCCTCCTCGGCCAGCACGTCGGCCAGGCCCCGCACCCGTTCGGAATGGCCCCGGGTCCGCCGGTCGTGGGCGCCCAGGGCGGCGACCAGGACCAGGGCCCGGGCGGCCGCCTCGGTGGCGTCGTCTCCCAGGCCGTCGCGCTGGGCGTCGACCGTCGCCTGGCGCAGGGTGCGCTTCCGGGCCGCCCGCCGGGCGATGGCCAGGCGCGACGGTGCCCGGTCGGGGAAGTCGAGGGTCAGGTGCAGCAGCCAGGTCAGGGGGAGGAGCCGCTTGGCCAGGCGCTGGGTGACGACCACGGCAGCCACGGCGGCGGCGATGACGGCGGCCCACCACCAGATGGTCTCCGCCGGCCCGGAGGGATCGCCGAGCATCCGCATGACGGCCCAGGCGGCAACCATGCCGGCAATCGCCGGGACAACCAGCACCACGAGCCGGATGACCGCGGCCAGAAACGGTCGAGCCACCCAGCGTCCGGCGTGCATCCAAACATCGTACGGCGAGAACCGGAAATCTGTTCCTGGTGGTTGTCCAGGTTCGGGCCGCCTCGTCCCCCTTTCGGGGAGGCTTGCCCCGGTTTCGGCGCACTTGTCCGGCGGTACCCTCGCCTCCAAGCGGAGGAGGCACCATGGATCTGGGCCTTGACGGGAGGCGGGCCGCGGTGGCCGCGGCCACGGCCGGGCTCGGGTTCGCCTGCGCCCAGGCCCTGGTGGCGGAGGGTGTCCGGGTGGCCATCTGCGGCCGGTCGAAGGATCGCGCCGAGGCCGCCGCCGGGACGCTCGGACCCCAGGCCGTCCCCTTGGTGGTCGACGTCTCGGAACCCGGCGGGGCCCGGCGCTTCGTGGAGGAGGCCTCCGGTGCCCTCGGCGGCATCGACATCCTGGTCACCAATGCCGGCGGCCCTCCGCCCGGCACCTTTGCCTCGACCGCCTTCGAGGACTATCCCCGGGCCCTCAACCTGAACCTGCTGTCGGTGGTGGCCATGTGCCAGGCCGCCGTCCCGGCCATGCAGGCCAAGGGCTTCGGGCGGGTGGTGGCGATCACGTCCATCGCCGTCCGCCAGCCCATCGCCAACCTCATCCTGTCCAACACCGCCCGCAGCGGAGCCACGGGGTTCCTCAAGACGCTGGCCCGGGAGGTGGCATCGGATGGGGTGACGGTGAACTCCGTCCAGCCCGGCTCCCACCTCACCGACCGGCTGCGCCAGATGGCCGGCGACCAACCCCCGGACGCCGGTGACATCCCCGCCGGGGACCTGGGCCGCCCGGAGGACTTCGGTGCCCTCGTCGCTTTCCTATGCTCGGAGCAGGCCCGATTCATCACCGGCGCCGCCATCCCGGTCGACGGGGGGGCCCACGCCGGTCTGATGTAACCCACCCGGAGGAGGTGCCGTGTTCCGCCACGTCGTGATGGTGAGCTTCGCCGAGGACACGACCGATGAGCAGAAACAGGCGCTGCGAGACGGTCTGGCCACCATGCCCGAACAGATCCCGGAGGTCCGGGCCTACCGCTTCGGCGACGACGCCGGCATCTCCGAGGACAACTACGACCTGGTGGTCGTAGCCGACTTCGAGGACCAGGACGGGTTCCTCACCTACCGAGACCATCCGTTGCACCAGAAGCTGGTGGCCGATCTCCTGCGGCCCATCATCAGCCGGCGCGCCGCGGTCCAGCACGAATGGCGGACGGCGCTCCCCACCGACCTACCCGGCTGACCAGCCTCTTTGCCGCTTCTCGAAATCCGGGGAACTTCCCGGCACCGCCGGCAGACCAATAGCTCGTCGCGACATGAGGCAACACCCGCACCACACGTCACGCTCAAAGGAGCCTCGCCGATGACGATTCGAGCTGGTGTCTGTAGCGCCTTGTTCTTCGGTGCGTTGCTCGTGGGTACCCCTGCCCACGCGGACGAGCAGCCACCTCCGGACAAGGAGAAAAACCCCCTGGCCGAGATGCTCTGCACCCTGGGCGACCCCAACTGCGCCCAGGAAGAGCCCGCTCCGGCCAGCTAGTCCCCCCCTGCTCCCGCAGCCATCCGGACCAGGTGGCTGCGGGAGCATCAATTTTTCAGCGGCGGACGACCACCCGCAGGGTCGTGACCGCTCCCGGGCGCACCTTCCGGCCGATACGGAGGAGCACCTCGCTCTCCAGGTACCGCAGCTGTGTCGCCCACTCCGGGGTGTCCACCTCGACGGTGAGCACACCCTGACGGACGGACCGGGGCCGAGCATGGGCCGCCACGGCCTCGCCCACCAGGGAGGCCCACCCGCCGAGGACTCCGGAAATGACATCCGGGTCGTCGAGGTTCAGATCGGCGGCCACCTCCGACAGCGTCTCGTTCAGCTGCCGGGGTGGCCGGGACCCGAGACGGTCGGGATCGTCGTCCCGCCAGGCCCAGCGCCGCGGCGTCATGTCCCAACCTTCCCGCGGCTCATGTCCCCACCCGCCCGCCGGTTCATGTCCCCACCCGCCCGCCGTTGACCCAGACCACCCGTTCGGCCGGGAGGCCGGGCGGCAGATGGCCGGCCGTGGTGACCAACGCCTGCCCGGCGGGCAGGTGCGCCACCAGCCCGGCGGCCCGGGATTCGTCGAGCTCGGAGAAGACGTCGTCGAGCAGGAGCACCGGTGGTTCGCCGGCCACCTCCCCGACCACTCTGTGCCCGGCCAACCGGATGGCGAGGGCCAGGGACCGCTGCTCACCTTGGGAGGCATAGCGCCGTGCTTCCCGGCCTTCCACCATCAGGCGCCAGTCATCCCGGTGGGGCCCGACCAGGCTGATCCGCCGCTCCAGGTCGGCCGCCCGGGAGGCGCTCACGGCCGCGGCCAGCAACGGGCCCACGTCGTCCAGGCGGGATTCGTCGAGCACCTCGTCGGGAGCCCATCCCGACTCGTAGGCGCCGGAGACGTCGGCGGCGCCGGCGCCGGCCAGATCGGCGTAAGCCTTGGCCAGCAACGGATCCAGCCGCTCCAGCAGCTTGAGCCGGCCCCGCACCAGCTCGCCGCCGGCCCGGACGAGCTGGTCGTCCCACACGTCGAGGGTGGCCGGGTCGTCGTTGCGGGACCACGACTTGAGCCAGGCGTTGCGGTGGCGCAGCACCCGTTCGTAATCCGACCGGGCGGCGTCGTAGCGGGGGGAGAGCGCCACCAAAAGGTCGTCCATCTCGGTCCGGCGCTCGGACGGGCCACCCTTCACGAGGCGCAGGTCATCCGGGGAGAACACGGTCACCCGGAGCGTCCCCAGGACATCCCGGGCCCGGGTCAGCGGTTTGCGGTTGAGCAGCACCCGGTTCCGCCCGCTGGCGGTGATCTCCGCCTCCACCAAACGGGTCGCGCCGTCGCCGGGAGTCGCCGTGCTCTCGTCGGGGGCCGCCACTTCGGCCCGGACGAAGGCCCGTTCCGTACCCGACCGTACGAGGGCGACATCCGGCGCGCCCCGGAACGACGACATCCGGGCCAGCCACCCGACGGCCTCCAGGACGCTGGTCTTACCCGAGGCGTTTCCCCCGGAGAGCACGGTCATCCCCGACCCGACCTCGAGCTCCGCCTGTTCGTAGCAGCGGAAGTCGGTCAGCCAGAGATGCGCCAGGCGCATGGTGGCCTGTCGGTCAGCTCACCCGGACGGGCATCAACAGGTAGAGGAAGTCACTGTCCTCGGCCGAGCGCACGATGGCCGGCTTGGACGTGTCCATCGTCTCGATCAGCACTTCTTCGGAGGTGATGGCGGTCAGGCCATCGATGAGGAAGTCGGGGTTGAAGGCCACCGTGGTCTCGGTTCCCTCGTACTTGGCGTCGAGCTCCTCGGTGGCCTCTCCGACGTCGTGGACAACGGCCGTCAGCTTGAGCCCGGAGGGGCCCATGGCCAGCCGGACGGGGGCGTTGTCGCGGTCCCGCCCGATCAGGCGCACCCGCTTGACGGCTTCCATGAAGGCTTCCCGGGCCACGGTCAGCCGATTGGGATACCCGGTGGGGATGAGCTGCTGGTAGTTCGGGAACTGACCCTCGATGAGCCGGGTGCTGACCCGGGCCCGGCTGGTGTCGAAGCAGGCGTCGCGTTCGGAGAATGACAATTCCACCTGGGAGCCGCCGGGCTCACCGCTGCCGCCCAGCAGACGTTGCAACTCGCCGAGCGCCTTGGCCGGCACCAGCACATGGCGCCCCTCGGCGGCGGCACCCGACAGGGCCGCGGCCAGCGTGGTCTCGCCGGGCAGGTCCCGGACGGCCAGGCGGTACGAGTCGGTAGCCACCAGCCGCAGGCCCGAACCTTCGGCCACGAGGAGAACCCCCGTGAGGATCGGCCGGGCGTCATCCCGGGAGGCGGCGGGAATGACCTGGCGCAGGGCGTCGGCCAGCGCCGCGGCGTCCATGCGAACGCCACTCCCGGCGACTTCCGGAAGCCGGGGAAAGTCGTCGGCCGGTAGTACCCGAAGCTTGAAGTCCGACCGGCCGCTGGTGATCCGGGCTTCTTCGTCGCCGACGTCGACCGACACCGCGCCGGGTTCGAGCGCCCGGACGATGTCACCGAACAGACGGGCAGGGAGGACAACGGCTCCAGTCCCGTCGCACTCGGCCGGCGCGGTCACCCGGATGGTGAGCTCGAGATCGGATCCGGCCAGTTCCAGGCCGTCGTCGCTGCCACGGACCAAAAGCCCGGAGAGGATCGGGAGCGCACCGGAACGGGAAGCCACTGCTCGACCGGCACTTCCGATGGCCTCACTCAGGACGTCACGTTCGCAACGGAACTTCAACCCATTCCTCCTGTTGAGTTCCTAGCAGTCGGTAGTAGGCCTGTGGATTGTGGACATCTGCTCATTGTGCCTGGTCAGAGCGGATGTCGTTCGCGGTCAGTTCTCCACATAGGTGCAGGCCCGCATCCTCGCGCCGGTCGGGACCGGTCGGAAAGCACCCAGGCAGCCCCGGGTTGTCCCCAGCTGTCCACAACGTTTCCCACAGGAAGCTACCGCGCCGTATGAGTTTGCTCGGCGGCGCTGCGCGCGAGGTGGGGATCACGTGTCGCCCGTCTTGATCCGGTTGATCAGCTCGGTGACCTGTTCGTAGATCTGGCGGCGTTCGGCGATGAGGTTGGTGATCTTCTCCACGGCGTGCATGACGGTGGTGTGATCCCGGCCGCCGAATTCCCGGGCGATCTGGGGGTAGCTGTAATCGGTGAGCTCCCGGAACACGTACATGCCGATCTGACGGGCTGTGACCAGGGGCCGGCGGCGGCTCTTGCCGCACAGCTCGTCGATGGTCCAGCCGAACATCTTGGCCGTCTCCTCCAGGATGACCTGGGGGGTGATGACCCGGGAGCACGGGGATTGCAGGAGGTCGGCGAGGACCTCCATGGCCAGCTCCTCGGTCACCGGAGCCCGGGACAGGCTGGAGTAGGCCGCCACCCGGATGAGCGCCCCTTCCAACTCCCGCACGTTGTCGGCGATGTGGGTGGCGATGAATGACAAGACGTCGTCGGGGACCTGGATGAACCCCTGGGACCGGGCCTTGTGCCGCAGGATGGCGAGCCGGGTCTCGAACTCGGGGGGTTGGATGTCGGTCAGGAGCCCCCATTCGAACCGGGTGCGGAGCCGGTCCTCGAGGGCCGACATCGCTTTGGGGGACCGGTCCGACGACAGCACGATCTGGCCGCCCGAGCCGTGGAGGGAATCGAAGGTGTGGAAGAACTCCTCCTGGAGGCGCTCGTGGTTCTGCATGAACTGCACGTCGTCCACGAGGAGGAGGTCCGCCTCCCGGTAGGACCGCTTGAACTCCGCCCGGGCGTTGGTCCGGATCATCTCCACGAACTCGTTCATGAAGGTCTCGGTGGAGACGTAGCGCACCCGCTTGTGGGGGAACATCTGGGCCACGTGATGGCCGATGGCGTGAAGCAGGTGGGTCTTGCCCAGCCCGGACTGCCCGTAGATGAAGAGTGGGTTGTAGGAGCGCGCCGGCTTCTCGGCCACCGAGAGGGCGGCGGCATGGGCGAAGCGGTTGGACGCCCCGATCACGAACTGCTCGAACGTGTACCGGGGGTTGAGGGCGTGTCCTGATTCGCCCCCGCGAGCTTCGTCCCGAAGGTTGGCCACCGGCGTCACCCCGTCTTCCACGTCGAGAGGGAGGTCAGGTAATTCCAGAGCGGGGTTCTCAGCCGGGCGGGGAGCCGTGAGCACCACCAGGT
>JBOGFO010000024.1:0-3783 GCA_050743445.1 Acidimicrobiia bacterium | reverse complement strand
ATCGGACGCCGCCGGGGCCACGGGAGCGGCCTCCCCGGCGCGGACCTCGGCCCCCGGCGACTCCTGGCCTCCCCGGGCGGCGGCCACGATCTCCTCGTGGGACAGGTGGCTTCCACAGGCGGCGGTGACCAGGGTGGCGAGCGCCAGCCCCAGGGCGGCCGCCCGCCGATTCTGGGGGACACCCCCGTACCCCCGGGGGCGCCCGGTCACGAGCGGACCTCTTCGGGGGCGGAGGACGGCTCGAGCTGGGCGGACTCGTTCTCGGTGAGGACGTCGGCCCACTCGATCACGCCGAAGCCGGCCTTCTCGTCCATCTCCACGGTGGAGATGGCGTTGTTGTCGTAGCGGCGCGGGCCCGAGTGCGGCAGGTGGATCGGGATATGGGTGACGGTCCGGGTCCGCATCGTCCGGGAGATCCCGGCGCCGAAGTCGATGGTGGCCTGCGCATAGCCGTGGAGCCCCGCGGTGGGCGTGAAGCTCGCCCCGACCTCGGACGTGAAGACGGGCCCGGCCTCGTCGACGACCACGCCGACGCCGACCACCCGCTCGCCGGCGGGGATGCCGATGGCGTTGGTGAACAGCCGGCCGCCGTCGAGGCACGAGGCGGTCCAGAAGGCGCAGAAGCGCTGCTCGTTGCGGACACCCCAGGAGTGGTCCCGCACGAACAGGCCGGAGGCGACGACGGAGCGGTCGCCGATCCGGAGCCGGCCCCGCCAGATGCCACCCTGCTCGTAGTGCTCCTGGGGCGCCATCTGCGGTCCCCGCCCGTCGGGCCGGAGCCCGGCGACGATGTCGGTCAGGCCCTGGGCCAGGTCGGCCACCGGCAGCGGACTCTCCAGGGTCAGGTCGGCGGCGAGGAGCAGGCCACCGGCGGGCCGGGTGGCGAGGAAGCCGAGCGGACCGCGGCCGGGGTGGCCGAGCCCTTCGACCTCCAGCCGCCAGCGGACGAAGGGGTCGGTGGCCCGCATGGCCACCTGGGCGGGCAGGGCGGCGGGATGGAAGGGGGCCGCGAAGGTGGCCGACGCCAGCTCCCCGTCGACGGAGACGACGACCTGCGCCTCCTGCAGGTTGATCCCCGGGACCCGCTGGACATGCATGAGGAACCCGTGGCCGGCCTCCGGATCCCAGCAGATGAAGAAGAAGTTCTCCTGCCACTTGGCCGGAGCCGACGCCGGCGGCGAGTGGAGACCCTCGTCGGCGGCGTGCAGGGTCATGGCTGATCGGCGCGTTCGAGGATCTGGACCCGGCCGGCGCCCCCGTCGACGTGGATGCGGTCGCCGGTGCGGATACGACGGGTGCCGCCGCCGGTGCCGATCACGCAGGGCACGCCGAGCTCGCGGGCCACGATGGCGCCGTGGCTGGCGGCGGCGCCGATGTCGATGACCAGCGCCTCGGCCAGGGTGAACAGCGGCGCCCAGCTGGGATCGGTGAACCGGCACACCAGGATCTCCCCCGGCTCGAGCAGGTCGGCGACGTCGGGGTCGATGACCACCCGGGCCCGGCCGTCGACCACTCCAGGGGCGCCGGCCACGCCGACGATGTCGCCGGCCTCTCCGACGTCCCCGGCCTCAGGTTTGGCGGCGGTGGCCGGCTCGGGCGGGCCGGTGAAGGTCACGGGGAGCTCGTAGCCCCGGTACTCACTACGCCGCTCCCGGCGGTACTTCACCAGCGTCCTCACGTCGGGCCCGGGGCCCGGGGTGTCCCCGAGAAAACCGGCTCCGAGGAAATCGGGTGCCAGCAGCTCTTCCATGGTCAGGTAGAAGGCGTCCTCGCTCTCCTCCAGCCGGCCTTCGGACTGCAGGCGCCGGCCCAGGGCACGGGTGGCGGCCCGGCCGCCGTCGAGGGCCATGAGGAAGCTGGCCTTGCCGATCTCGTTGTCCTGGACCCGGCGCACCGCCGCCTTGCACAGGATGCGGGCCACCGGCTGCTTGGCCCGGGGCAGCACGCCGACCAGCTCCGCGATGGAGCCCTGTCGGGCCTGCATCATGGCCGCTTCCCGGGTCCGGGGCCGCTGGGCGTCGGGCCGGTCGGCCATGGCCTTGGCCATCTGCTGGAGGGTGGTGTCGTTCTCCCGCCACGACCAGCCGTCGAGGTTCCCCTCGTTGGTGCCGTGGAAGCCGTAGCGGCGCAGGAACCCTTCGGTGTCGAGCACCCCCCGGGCGACCTGCCAGAGATCGTCGGCCAGGGCCGTCTCGGTCACTCCGCCGAGGCCGCCCATCACCCGGTTGATGAGATCGACCCGGCCGGCGCCCTCGGCCAGCTTGGTCAGCTGGGCCTGCACCGGCATCAGGACGAAGCGGCCGTGCACGTGGCGGCGGAATGCCTCCTTGAACCGCTCGTACGACTCGGCCAGCAGGCGGCCGGGGTCGGCCAGGCCGGCGCCGTCGAGCACCTCCCGCTCCCACCACGCCCGCTGGTCGACGGCGTACTCCCGCAGCCGCTTCCCGGCGGTGGCCATCCCCTTGGGGGACTTGGCCATCACGTGGACCGCCCGGCCCCGCTTGGGCGTCGGAGGGAGCCCGGGGCGCACCTGCCCGCAGATGTCGCGTTCGAAGTCGTCGGCCGTCATGCCCGGCATGGCCCCGAACAGGACGCGCAGCAGGTCCATGTTCATGGCCGGGCGCCCGAAGAAGTACGACACCATGAGCTTGTCGGGCCCGGTCGGGACCGCCAGCTCGTCCTTGGCCAGGATGCCGAAGTCGTAGTACGCCAGGCGGGCCGCGGCCTCCAGGCCCGGCCCCCAGAAGCTCCAGCACATCGGCGACAGGACGTCGGGCATCGCCTCGCCGATGTTGACCGTCGTCCAGTACCGGCCCGGCTCAGAGCCGCCGTGCGTCGGATCGCGGAACTCCATCCATCCCCCCCAGTCCCGCTCGCTGCGTCGTGTTCAGTCCACCTGCACGCGGAACAGCGCCCGGGCGTTCTCGGCCACGATCTTGGCCGCATCCTCCCGGCTCAGGTGGCTCGTGTACTCGGCCGCCACCGCCTGGCAGTCGGGCCAGGAGGTGTCGGTGTGCGGATAGTCGGTCTCGTACAGGACCCGGTCGGCTCCCAGCTGGTCGATCATGTTCAGACCGACGGGGTCCCTGAAGAAAGTGCACCACAGGTTGCGGTGGAAGTAGAAGCTCGGCGGGTTGGGCATCGTCTTCTTGCTGATGCCGGTGAAGCCCTCCCCGCACATCTCCTCCCACACGAAGTCGGCCCGGGAGAGGATGTAGGGGATGTAGCCGAGCTGCGATTCGGCCAGGCAGACCTTGAGGGTGGGCATGCGTTCGAGGATGCCGGAGAAGAGCCAGTCGGTCAGCGTGAAGCCGGCGTGGAAGGAGGCGACCACGTTGGGGACGGCCAGGGGGGCGTCCCGGGCCAGGGTGGGGAACCCGCCCGTGCCGATGTGGAGGGACAGGACCATCTCCGTCTCGGCGCAGGTCTCGAAGAGGCGGTCCCAGGAGCCGGAGAAGATCGACGGCAGGCCGAGCAGGTGCGGCGCCTCGGAGAAGGTGATGGTGCGGAACCCGAGGCCGGCCAGGCGCTGGGCTTCCTCCACGGCCAGGCCGTCGTCCCACAGGGGCACGATGCCGAGCGGCACCAGCCGGCCGCCGGAGCCGGCGCACCACTCCTCGACGATGAAGTCGTTGTAGGCCCGGATGCAGGCCAGGGCCAGCTCCTTGTCCTGGGCCAGGGAGAACTGCTGGCCGCAGAAGCGGACGAACATGTTCGGGTAGCAGACCGAGGCCTCGATGCCGGCCACGTCCATGTCGGCCAGGCGGGCGGCCGGGTCGTAGC
>JBOGFO010000023.1:0-2018 GCA_050743445.1 Acidimicrobiia bacterium | reverse complement strand
CGGCAACTTCAAGGCGCTCTTCGAAGCCATCGAACGCGAGCAGGCCCGCCGGGGCAACCTCTAACCCTTCATCCCGCGTTACCCAAATGCCGGTGGGAACGGCTTTTCGCTAACGCGGGACGGGGGTGCCGGCCGGGCCTGCGTTGCGCGTGAGCGAAACCGGGCTTGGCGCCGGGTTTCGCTAACCGGCAACCCCCACCCGTTCTCCCACACCCCGTATCGTTCCGGGCGTGGGACGGCGCGCCCGGGGCTTCCTTGTCGTTGTTCTCCTGGCCGCCTGCGGGACGCTCCTGGCGGCCTGCGGGCGGTCCGGGGACGGGGTGGCCGCCAGCGAGGATCGGACGGGCGCGGAGTCGCGGCCCACCATCGCCCTGCTCCTGCCCGAGACCAAGACGGCCCGTTACGAGACGCAGGACCGGCCCCTCTTCGACCAGAACATCCGCCGGCTCTGCCCCGAGTGCGAGCTGCTCTACAGCAACGCCAACCAGGAGGTAGCCACCCAGTCCTCGCAGGTCGACGCCGCCCTGGCCAAAGGCGCCGACGTTCTCGTCCTCGATCCGGTCGACTCCCGGGCGGCGGCGGCCATGGTGCGCAAGGCCCGGGCGTCGGGCGCCGCCGTCATCAGCTACGACCGGCTGATCCTCGACATCCCGGTCGACCACTACGTGTCGTTCGACAACGTCAAGGTCGGCGAGCTGCAGGCCCGCACCCTCATCGCCCGCCTGCGGGAGCTGGGCCGGCCCTCGGGGACGGTGGTCCTCATCCACGGCTCGCCCACCGACAACAACGCCGGCCAGTACAAGCGGGGTGCCCGCCAGGCGCTCGAGCGCAGCGCCCTCGTCCTGGGGGCGGAGTACGACACCCCCGACTGGAGCCCGGACAAGGCCCAGCGCCAGATGGAACAGGCCGTCACCAAGCTCGGGGTCGACACCATCGCCGGGGTCTACGCCGCCAACGACGGCACCGCCGGCGGGGCCATCGCCGCCATGAAGGCGGCCGGCTTCACCCGGCTGCCCCCGGTCACCGGCCAGGACGCCGAGCTCGAGGCCGTGCAGCGCATCCTCGCCGGCGAGCAGTACATGACGGTGTACAAGGCGATTGCCCGGGAGGCGGCCGTCGCCGCCACGCTGGCCGTGGCCCTCGCCCGCCGGCAGCCGCCGCCGGTGGGGCTGATCAACAGCGACGTCGAGAACGGGGCCGGCCGGGTCCCGTCCGTGCTGCTCGAACCGGTGGCGGTCACGGCCGGGAACCTGGCCGCCACCGTGATCGCCGACGGCTTCTGGACGCCGGCCCAGGTGTGCACGGAGCGGCTGGCCGACGCCTGCCGGGCGGCGGGCATCGTGGTCGCTTCGAGGACGGGGAGCTGACGGGCGCCCGGGGGTCCGGGGGTGTCCCCCGAAGAGGATGGACGTGACCATGCCCGCGTCGCCGGCCTGGCGGGACCGCCTCGCCCGGCTAGCCGGGGGCCGGCGCGACCTGGGGCCCATTCCCGTGCTGGTGGGTCTGGCGGTCATCTGGGCCATCTTCTGGGCCGCCGATCCGCGGTTCCTCTCGCCGCTCAACCTCACCAACCTGATGCTTCAGATCGCCACGCTGGTGGTCATCGCCGTCGGGGTCGTGCTCGTGCTCCTGGTCGGCGAGATCGACCTGTCGGTGGCGGCGGTGAGCGGGTTGTCGGCCGCGGCCATGGCCGTCCTCAACGTGAAGCACGGCGTTCCCGGTCCCGTGGCCATCGTCACCGGCCTCGCCCTCGGTGCCGCCGTGGGCGCGGTCCACGGCTTCTGGGTCACCCGTCTCCGGGTCCCGAGCTTCGTGGTCACCCTGGCCGGGTTGGTGGCCTGGCGGGGCGCCTCCCTCTACGTGCTCGGTGACACCGGGTCCCTCACCGTCGCCGACCCCGGCATCACCCGCCTGACGGACTCCTACTACCCCGACAACGCCGGCTGGGTGGTGGCCGTCGCCGTGTTGGGGGTCGGGGTGTGGCTCGGGCGCCGGCAGGCCCGGCGCCGGGCCCGGGC
>JBOGFO010000022.1:0-5175 GCA_050743445.1 Acidimicrobiia bacterium | reverse complement strand
CGGCCGCCAGCTCGAGGAACTCGAGGCGGGGCAGCAGCTCGTTGAACAGCGCCCGCATCTCCATCCGGGCGAACTGGGCTCCCAGGCAGTAGTGGACACCGAAGCCGAAGGCCATGTGGCGGTTGGGGGTGCGGCCCACATCGAAGCGGAACGGGTCCTCGAAGACGGCCTCGTCCCGGTTGGCCGACGGGTACGACAGGAGCAGGGCCTCCCCCGCCACGATCTCCGTCCCCGCCAGGGTGAAGTCGGTGGTGGCGTTGCGCATGAAGTGCTTCACGGGCGTGACCCAACGGATCATCTCGTCCACCGCCGTGGGCAGGAGCGACATGTCGGCCTGGAGGCGGGCCAGCTGGTCGGGATGTTCGGCCAGGGCCTGGAGACCACCGGCGATCGACGACGAGGTGGTGTCGTGGCCGGCGGTGGCGACGATCACGTAATAGGAGATGGTCTCCATGTCGCCCATGGGCTTGCCGTCGACGGTGGAGTTGGCGATGACCGAGGCGAGGTCCTCGCCCGGCCGGGCCCGGCGCTCGGCCGTCAGAGCGAAGAAGTAGGCGAAGAAGTCGCCCACCACCGCGATCAGGTCGACCAGTTCCTGACCCCGGCCCATCTCAGGGTCGGAGGCCCCGAACAGCTCCTGGGTCAGCTTGAGCATCCGGGGGTAGTCGCTCTCCGGCAGGCCGAGCAGGGCGAGGATCCCGTTGAGGGGGAACTGCATGGCCACGTCCTGGGCGAAGTCGCACTCCCCGTCGAGCTCCGCCATCCGGTCCACCGCCCGGCGGGCGAGCTCGGCGAAGCGCTCGTGGTAGCGCCCCAGGCTGCGGGGCTGGAACCAGTCGGCGGTCACCATGCGATGGAGCCGGTGGTCGGGGTCGTCCATGTGGATGAGCGTGCGGAAGAGGTCGCCGTGCATCTTGCGGAACGCCTCGTCCTGGTGGGTGCTGATGATGGGCCGGGGCGCGTTGTTGAACACGGCCGGGTTGGTCTCGACCTCCATCACGTCGGCGTGGCGCACCACCACCCGGAACGGGAGGAACTCCGGGTGTTCCACCAGGTGCAGCGGCGCCTCCCGGCGCAAGACGGCGCAGGCCTCGTGGAAGTGGGCCTCGTCGGCGTAGGCGGAAGGGTCGACGAAGACCTGCGCGGCCTGATCGGGCGTCATGGACACGCGGTGAACCTTATTGGAGAGCGCCTTCCCGCCAGCAAGCGCCCTCAGGGCGCGGCAGGCGACGCGGGAGCCGACGCGGGCGTGTCGACCCGGGCCCGGCGGCGCAGGACGCCATCGGATGAGCCGGTGAAGCGGCGGCTCTTCAGCCATGCCGTCACCCGGTCGTGATCGGGATGGGTCGGCCGGACGACGTTGTAGAGGTAGTTCAACCCCCGTTCGGCGGCGGCCACCTCCAGGTGGTCGAGCACGAAGGTGCCCACGCCTCGCCCGTGGGATCCGGGATCCACGGCCAGCAGCATCTCGGCGTCGCCCCAGGCCGTGTCCATCCAGCCGTAGGCCACCACCGCGCCGGCGTCCTCCACCCGCCACCAGTCACCCGGGAGACGCTCGCCGTCGGCATAGGCCGGGAGCTGGAAGATCCCGGGCGGCGCACCCCCCACGATGCGGCCCTTGTCGGCGTTCCAGACCGGGGCATCCTCATGAACCCATTCCATGATCTGCCTCCTCGACCGGGTTCAGGGTAGTCGCCGCTCCGGTCAGGGTCCTCCGCCCTATGCGCTACCCCCTTCGATATCCGCTTCGATCGTTCTGGCTGCTGATGGGCGTGCTGCTCATGGCAGGAATCCTCATCGTCGGTGACGTGTTCGCGGCACCGTCTCACGCCGTCTCCCGCCGAGCTCCCGCCGGCGGTGCTCCGTCGGCGACCGCAAAGGCCCGCCGGACCGCGACCATCAAGGACCGCAAGGTCCGGGTGGCCCGCAGCAACCGCCGCGTCGCACGCCAGGCCGCGCCCGCGCCGGCTCCGGCCGCCGGGGACGTGTGGGGTGCCCTGCGCCAGTGCGAGTCGGGCGGGCGCTACGACATCAACACCGGCAACGGTTACTACGGCGCCTATCAGTTCCTGGTCTCGACCTGGAACCGGCTCGGGTACCCGGGCTACCCCCACGAGGCACCGCCGGCCATGCAGGACGAGGCCGCTCAGAAGCCCCAGGCCCAGAGCGGCTGGGGTCAGTGGCCCGCCTGCGCCCGGCGTCTCGGCCTGCGCTGAGCCGCGCCGCGCCGGGGCGGTAAGGCAGTAGCTTCCAGGGCATGCGGGGCTCCGCCGTTTACGCCCATCTGTGGGGGACGCCGGAGGTCGACGCGCTCCTGACCGACGACGCCCGGCTCCAGGCCTGGCTCGACATCCTGGCCGCCCTGGCCCGGGCCCAGGCCGAGGTGGGCCTGATTCCCGCCTCCGCCGGTGAGGAGATCTCCCGTCAGGCCCGCGTCGAGCTGCTCGACACCGACTTCGTGGTGGCCGAGACCCGGGCCACCTCGCACTCCACGCTGGGCCTCATCCGCGGCATGCAGAAGATCCTCTCGCCCGAGGCCGGCGAATGGTTCTGCTACGGGGCCACCGTCCAGGACGTGAGTGATACGTGGTGCGCGCTGCTCGTCCGCGAGGTGGGCGGCATCGTGTGGCGGGACCTGCGGGCCATCGAGGACGCGCTCGTCCGCCTCGCCGCCGACCACCGCACCACGCCGGTGGCGGCCCGCACCCACGGCCAGCCGGGACTGCCCGTCACCTTCGGCTACAAGGCGGCCGTGTGGGCGGGCGAGGTCCGTCGCCACCGGGACCGCCTGCTCGAAGGTCGACCGCGGTGGCTGGTCGGCCAGCTGGGCGGGGCGGCGGGAACCGGGTCCCTGTGGGGGGAACGCCGCCGGGCCCTCCAGGAACGGTTCTGTGCCCTGGTCGATCTCGGGGTCCCCGAGGGCCCGTGGATCTCGGCCCGGGACCGCCTGGCCGAGTTCGGCTTCCTGCTGGCCATGGTCACCCAGACCCTGGGCAAGATCGGCAATGAAGTGCTCCAGCTCCAGCGGCCCGAAGTGAGCGAGGCGGCGGAGCCCTTCACCACCGGGGCGGTGGGCAGCATCACCATGCCCCACAAGCGCAACCCCGAGCGGGCTGAGCACCTGGTGACGCTGGCCCGCCTGGCCCGAGCCGAGGCCGGGGTGCTGCTCGAGTCGATGGTGGTGGAGCATGAACGGGACGGTCGCGCCTGGAAGGCGGAGTGGGCGGCGTTCCCCGACCTGTGCCGGCTGACGGCGGCGTCGCTCTCCTTCGGGCGGGCGGTCCTCGAGGGTCTGGTGGTCAACCCGGACGCCATGGCCCGGAACCTGGCCGCCGGCGGCGGTTACGTCCTGTCCGAGCGGGTCATGCTGGCGCTGTCCGAACGGGTGGGGAAGCAGTCGGCCCACCTGATGGTCTACGAGGCGTCCATGGCCGGCGTCGAACAGGGCCTGTCGCTGCGGGAGGCGCTGGCCGCGTCGCCTGACGTCAGCAAGCATGTCTCCGCCTCCGAGCTCGACGCCCTCTGCGACCCGGCCGGTGCCGTCGACCAGGCGCCGGAGGTGGTCGACGAGATCCTCGCCGCCCTGGGGGCGGCTCGGGCCGAGGATCCGCGGGGATGGCCGTGAGCGATGAGAACCGGCCGGGCTACCTGGGGATGGGTGGGCGGCTGTCGTCGGGACCGGCACCCGAGCTGGTGGCGGCGGGCTTCGCCCTGGAGATGGCCGAGGCGCCGTCCCTCCACGCCGGGTTCGCGCTGGCCGACATCGCCCACACGCTGTGCCTGGTCGATGCCGGTGTGCTCGGCGGCCCCGACAGTACGGCGCTGCTCGGGGCGCTGGTGGAGATGGCGGCCATGCCGGCGGAGAAGTTCCCCTACGAAGCCGCCTTCGGCGATCCCTGGAACTCCCGGGAGCGGGTGCTCGAGGAGCTGGCCGGGCCGGTGGCGGGCTGGCTGTGGGTCGGCCGGCCCCGGCGGGAGGCGGCCCGGGTGGCGCTGCGTCTGGCCCTGCGCCGGGGGGTGCTCGACGCCCACGGGGCGCTCCTGACCCTGGCCGGCGCCTACCTCGCCCAGGCCCGGCTGCACCGGAACAGCGTGATGAGCGACTTCACCTACCTGCAGCCGGCCCAGCCCACCACCCTGGGTTATGTGCTGGCCGGCCATCTCCAGCCCGTGCTGCGCCACCTCCAGCGGCTCGAGGGAGCGTACGGCTGGGTGAACCGCAGCCCGGGCGGCGCCGGCGGTACCACCGGCACCTCGGTGCCCATCGACCGCGACGGGCTGGCGGCCCTCCTCGGTTTCGAGGGCGTCGTGGCCCACGCCCGGGACGCCATGTGGCAGACGGACGGCCTCGTCGACCTGCTCGCCGTGCTGGCCTCGGCCGCCACCGAGGCCGGCCAGGTGTCCGCCGACCTCGAGATCTGGGCGTCGCCGGCCTACGGGTTCGTGGAGCTGGCCGACGGCTACTGCCGGGTGAGCGCCCTCATGCCCCAGAAGAAGAACCCCTACGCCCTGGCCGTCGTCCGCCAGGCCGCCGGCGCCGTGACCGGCGCCCTCAGCGCCGTGCTCTCCGGACTGCGGACCCCCACAGCTCGCACCGACCACTTCCTGCTGGCCCCGGGCGAGGTGCGCCGGGCGCTCGCCGTCTTCAGCGCCTCGACCCGCCTCCTGGCCGCCGTGGTGGCGACGCTCTCCGTCGATGAGGCGGCGCTGGCCCGTAGCGCCGCCGATCCCGGCCTGGTGTTGGGCGACCTGGCCGACGAGATGGTCGTCGCCGGCCTGTGCGACCGCCGCACCGCGCACCAGGTGCTGGGCGAGGCCGCCCGGGCAGCCCAGGCCACGGCGCGGCCGGTGTCGGAAGACGACGTGGCCGGCGCGGCCGGGCGGGCCGGCCTGGCGGTGCCGGAATCGTTGCTGGCCATGCTGGCTGATCCCGCGGCTGTGCTGCACCGCCGGACGGTCGCCGGCGGTTGGGCCGACCTGCCTCGACTGCTGTCGGCGGTGGAGGACGACCTCGGCCGCCACCAGGACTTCGCCGACCAGGCCCAGGCGACCATCGACGCTGCCGAAGGCGAGCTCCTGGCCGCCGCCCGCCGCCAAGCCGGCGAACCCCCCATCCCGCGTTAACCAAACCCGGCCGCCACACGGGTTTCGCTAACGCGCGACGGGGGTGGGACC
>JBOGFO010000021.1:0-9349 GCA_050743445.1 Acidimicrobiia bacterium | reverse complement strand
GCCACATCCTGTGGCTGCACGCCCGGGAGGACCGGGCCGTCCTCGATGCGTTGCTGGTCAACCTCCTGCGAGGCGTGCGCCTGGCCGACCCGGTGACGGCCTTCTCGCTCACCACCGAGCTGACCGTCGGCCTCGAGGGCCTCCCCCGGGAGAGCCGCGCCACCACCCACGAGGCCGTCCTGGCCCGCGGGTTCACCGGCGCCGAGCGCTGGATGTACCTCCGGGCCACCGAGCCCAGCACCAGACCCGAGCTTCCCTTCCGCCGCCGGGGGATCGGCGACATGCGGGTCGAGCTCGCCCCCGGTGGCCGCGCCGTGGGTGGAGCCGAGCTCAGCCTGCCCGCGCCCGGGCTCGGAGTCATCTGGTGGCTCGAGATCGACCCCGGGCAACGACGCCACGGCCACGGCCGCGAGCTGCTGCGCGCCGCCCGGGCCGTGCTGGCCGAGGCCGGGGCCACCGAGACGATCCTCTTCGTCGAGCGCGACAGTCCGGAGGCTCCGGACCGGCGGCCGGCGCTGGCCCTCTATTTGTCCGAGGGATTCAGCATCGTCGAGGGGCTGTGGTCCTACTCCCGGGGCGGCCCTCCGCCCGAGGACGGACCGGAGCGCTAGAAGCGCTCGCCGTTGTACGTGCGGTCGACGCCGTCAGGCTGCTTCTGCTCGCTGGCCGGCTGGGCCGTGAAGCAGGGGTCGGGCTCGACACCGGTGCGGTCCCATTCCTCCAGGTACTCGCGCACGTTGTCGAAGCAGCCCTCCTCGGCCGTCCCGGTGCGGACCTCGCCGCCCTGGGCCGGAACAGCGGGCAGCCCGGTCTTCTCCGGGTTGGTGCCCACTCCGCCGGGGGCGGTGGACGGCGGCTTGGCCTCGGGCACCCCGGTCTCCGTAACGGACCCGGCGGGCTCCTCCGCCGTGGATCCGGCGGTGCGGGTGGAGGCGGGGGAGTCGGCTGCGGGCCGGAAGGTGAGGGCGGCGATGGTGGCCGAGGCACCGACGACGGCCAGGAGCGCGGCGATCATGCGGCGCTGGCGGCGGCTGCGGGCCACCCGGCGGGCCAGACGACCTCTGGTGCGGACCTCCGCGGCTTCTTCCATGGCCCTTCGCTCCCTTTGCCGACCGCGCGATTCTCTCACTCGGCGTGACCTCGCGGCGGGACACGCCCTTTAGGTATCGACGGCCGGGGAGCCGGTTCATGACGGGAACGAAAAGGGCGAAGCCGGGCAATGCTGCGCGCCGGTCAGCTCACCGTCGGCTGACTGGCGCCCTCCCTGGTTCTGCGGCCCCTCCCCTTCGCTCATCGGGTCCGGCCAGAGGATGCTCGTACCACCAACCTCGCCGCGGGCTACCGCCCAATGGGCTCCCCGTCCCAGGTAGCGGCTTACTACCGCGACACGGTACTGACCTGCTATCACGAGGCGGTAGTATGCCTTCTGTGGACGATACGCCTTTTCCCCACTACGGGCCCCTCGACCCGGAGGAATTGACCGGGCGGGACGACGAAGCGAACGAACTCGTCGCCCGGCTGCGCGAGCGCCGCCCCGTCGCCGTGCTCGGCCCGCGACGGTACGGCAAGACGAGCTTGCTCCGTCACGCCCTGTGGCGGCTCGACACGGTGGAGCCGATGACCGCCGTGTGGGTCGACCTGTACGGGCTGGCGTCCATGGCCGATTTCGCCGTCCGTCTCGACAAGGCCCTCGTCGCGGTGCGGGGTCGGTTCAGGGAGGTCCTCGACACCGTCGCCGGGGGCCTGTCGGTGCAGTTGGGGGTCCTCTCCGTCGAGCTGCGCCGGTCCGGGACGACCGGTCCCGATCCGGTGGCGGCCACCCACGACCTCCTCGACGTGGCCGTCCGGGCCGCAGGGCGGGAACGGGTCGTCGTCGCCTTCGACGAGTTCGCCGACGTCGCCCATGTCGCCGGGCTCGAAGCCCTCCTGCGCACCCATCTCCAACACCACTACCGGGAACTCGGCATCGTCTTCGCCGGGTCACGACCGTCGGTGATGCGGACCCTCTTCAGCGACCGGGGCCGTCCCTTCTTCGCCCAGGCGGACCTTCTGGAGATCGGCCCGCTCACCCAGGAGGCGGTCACGGCCGTGGTGCACGACGGGTTCACCGGCACGGGCCGCCGGGCCGGCCCGGTCGCGCTACGGATCGTCGCCTTCGCCGGCGGGCATCCGCAACGGTCCATGCTGCTTGCCGACGCCTCCTGGCGACGCACCCCGGAGGGAGGCGAAGCCACCGACGAGACGTGGGAGGCCGCGCTGGGCGCCGTCCGCCGCGGCGCCGACGCAGGCCTGGCGGTGCTCTACGACGAACTGCAGGCGGCGCAGGGCCCGGTCCTGCGGGCCGTCGCCCGCACCAGCTCACCCTTCGCCGCCGCAGAAGCCCGCTTCCATGACCTCTCCAACAGCTCGATCACCGCCGCCCGGGACGCACTCGTCCGCGACGGCCATCTCGTCCGCCGCCCCGACGGCAAGGTGACGATCGTCGACCCGCTGTTCGCCGACTGGCTCCGCCGCACGTTCGCGTAGGCCGCGACTACGACAACCGCGGGCCCCGTGCCGCTCTCGGATCCTCGGCACCGGGTCCGGCTAAGTACATCCCCACAGAAATACGATCACGTCATTACAATGGTGTGATTAGGGGCTCGGGCTAACTCGCCGCTCGCCCGGGCACCCGTCGGGAGATCGTGTCGAAGTGGCGCAAACGCTTCTTCGAGCAGGGGCTTGCCGGGCTTGAGGAGCGTCCCCGAGTTGGCCGCCCGCCGGTCTTTCCCCCCTGAGGTGGTCGTGGCCGAGATCTCCGGCACCACCATCTGGTGGTGGCTGTCTGAAGATGCCATCCGCCCCTGGGCTCGGCGCTCGTGGATTTTCCCCCGTGATCCCGACTTCGAGGTCAAGGCCGGACGGGCGTGCGCTCACAGTTGAGCACGGCCCGTGCACGTCCGGTCCGGCACCGGCGCGGGACCGCCCCGTGACCCGCCGGTTCGGCGGGGACCTACGACCCGCGCGGCAACGGCGGCGCAGCGGTGGGCGAGGCCGGGGCGTGCCTTCGCCCAACGCGATTGCAATGCCCTGCTTTTAGCGGCAGAATGCATGCATGCCATCCATCACGATTCGCGATGTTCCGGGCGAGACCCGCGACGAACTCGCCGCCCGCGCCGCCCGGTCGGGCCGATCGCTCCAGGAGTACCTCCGGGCGCAACTCGTTGAACTCGCCCGCCGGCCCGACGCCGGCACGCTCATGGCCAGCGTCCGGGAACGGAAGGGGCGCACCCGGACAACGCTGCCGCCTGAGCGGATCCTCGCTCACCGAGACGCCGAACGGCGTTGACGCTCGTCATCGACGCCTCGGTGGTCGTCGCCGCCCTGGTCGACGACAGCCCCGTCGGACACTGGGCTGAGGCGCTGGTCGCGCGACAGCCGTTGGCCGCCCCCCATCTCATGCCCGTCGAGGCGGCCAACGTCCTGCGGCGGGCGGCCCTAGCCGGCGACATCCCGGAGGCGCTCGCCAGCCTGGCCCACGCCGACCTGGTCGCCCTCCCAGTTGAACTCTTCCCTTATGAACCGTTCGCCACCCGCTCATGGGACCTCCGAGGCGCCGTCAGTGCCTATGACGCCTGGTACGTGGCGCTCGCCGAGTCACTCGCTGCCCCGCTCGCCACCCTGGATGGGCGGCTCTCCCGAGCCCCGGGGCCGCGCTGCCGATTCCTGACCTCTCCTTAGGCCCCGCGGCGTCGAGGGGGATGGCGGATCGGGGCCCACCCTTGCCGCGACGGGTCAACTCGCGTGTCCCCATGGACAGGCCCATCTGCGCATCCGGGTCTCCGCCCAGCGCCAGGATCAGGTCCTCGCGGGTCCGGGTCAGTGCGATTCGTCCGCTTCGAAAGTTACGAACCGGGAACTGTTCCCGGTTCGTGACCACAAAGGCGTCGCCGGCGCGCCTCCCCTCAACAGGCCCGGGACTTCCAGGCGACTGCCCATGACGCGCTGGCCCCTGTAGACCACGAAGTCCAGCGCCACGATCAGCTCCAGGGCCTGGAGCATCGCAGGCGACGAGATGCGGCCGTGGTTGATCGTCAGGAGCAGGTCTCCGACCTCGATACCAGCGAGGGCGGCGAAGCTGCCCGGGTGCACGGCAGTGACATGCAGCACACACCCGTGGAATCGGTGGTCTCGCCGGGTGCCCTCGACACCGAGCCTGGTCGGACGGGCGGGAGGGGTGCAGGCAGCGTAAAGCGCTCCGATGCCAAGGGATCAGAGCGCGCCTGGCCGTAGTACGCCCTGGTACTCCCACCCCACCTCGCCGCCCTCGACCCCCAGTCGCCGCCGTCCCCCTTACTGCCCCCGCCATTGCTACGGCTCGAACCTTCCCCCCAGATGCCTGGCCAGGAACTTCTCGGCCTCGCCGTAGTAGCGCATGCGGTTCTCGGGCTTGGCGAAGCCGTGGCCCTCGTCGGGGAAGAGCAGGTACTGGTGGTCGATGCCTTTCTCGGTCATGGCGGCCACGATCTGTTCGGCTTCGGCCTGCTTGACGCGGGGGTCGTTGGCGCCCTGGGCCACCAGGATGGGGATCTTGATCTCGTCGACCTTCGACAGCGGCGACCGGGACCACAGGAAGTCCTCTTCGGTCTCGGGGTTGCCCACCCGCTCGTGGAACTGGGCCACCATCGGCGCCCAGTAGGGCGGGATCGACTCGATGAGGGTCTTCAGGCTCGACGGGCCGACGACGTCGACCGCGCACCGGAACACGTCGGGGGTGAAGGTGGCGCCCACCAGGGCGGCGTAGCCGCCGTAGGAGCCGCCCAGGATGGCGACGCGCTCCCGGTCGGCCCACCCCTCGCCGATCACGTGCTCCACCGCATCGATGAGATCGTCGTGCATCTTCGCCGCCCACTCCCGGTTGCCGGCGTTGACGAAGTCCTTGCCGTAGCCGGTCGAGCCCCGGTAGTTGACCTGGACGCACAGGTAGCTGCGGTTGGCCAGCCACTGGGCCTCGGAGTTGTAGCCCCAGCCGTCGCGGGCCCAGGGACCACCGTGGACGTTGAGCACGGTGGGCAGGGCCCGGCGCTCCGTGCCCACCGGGAAGCTCAGGTAGCCGTGGATCTCCAGGCCGTCCCGGGAGGTGAAGGAGAACGGCTCCATCGCCGCCAGCTGGTAGCCGGAGAGGGCGGGCTGGTGGTGGAACATGAACGTGGCTTCCTGCTTGCCCCGGTCCCAGGCCCAGTAGGCGACGGGCCCGTCGTCGACCCCGAAGGCCACCAGCCAGGTGGCATCGGCATGGTCCCGCCCGACCAGCGACCAGTCGCCGGCCTGGATGGCGGAGATGCCGTCGACGTCGGCGGCGATGTCGGGGTCGATCACGATGTGCTCGGTGCGGGCCCGGGTGAAGGAGACCATCTGGACCACCTTCGTGTCGGGATGGAGGACCAGGCCGCCGACGTCGTAGCGGGGGTCCTCGGCCAGGATCCTGGTCTCGCCACTCGACAGGTCCAGACGCACCAGCCGGCTGGCGTTGGCGTCCACCGACGACAGCAGGTAGAGCCCCTCGCCGTGGCCGTCGAAGCCGATCGGGCCGGTGTTGAGGGCGTCGTCGAAACCGATGGACAGCACTGAGCGCCACTCGTCGTCTTCGCCGGACCGGGCCAGGATCTCGCTCGAGCCGTCGGGCAGGGGACGCAGCGCGGCCCGCACCACCAGGTCGCCGTCGGCCACCCAGCCGATGACCCCGAAGTTCTCCACCACCTTGTCCAGCTCTCCGGTCTCCAGGTCGAGGTGGTAGACGTCGTGGAGCTGGGGGTTGTCCTTGTTCAACGCCACCAGCAGCTCGGTGGGGCGGGTCCGCTCCTCGGCGACGATCTGGGCCTGAACCTCGTCGAACGGGGTCAGGTCCCGGGTGTCGCCCGAGTCGAGATCGACGTCGTAGAGGCGCCAGTTCTCGTCGCCCCCCTTGTCCTGGACGTAGAGGATCCGGCGGTTGTCGTGCGACCACGAGAAACCCCGGATGCCCCGATCCGTGTCGGAGGTCACCGGCCGGAAGGTGTCCTCGGCCGCGCCCACCTCCCCCACCCACACGTTGAGGACGCCCTCCACCGGGGCGATCCAGGCCAGACGGCGACCGTCGGGCGAGATGCGGGGCTGCATCCGCTCGGGGTTGCCGAAGAGAACGTCGCGGGGAACCAGGGGGACGGGGGAATTGGTCATGCCCCCAGTCTTGCTCAGGCGGAGAGCGCCGGGAGCCGCCGAACGGCTGCGGGTAGCCTTCGATCCGTGGACACCCTCGTCGAGCGGCTCGGTCACCCGCCCGGATCCAAGCTCGTCATCATCCACGCCGACGACCTGGGCATGACCCACTCGGGCAACGTCGGGGTCTACGACGCGCTCCGCCACGGCCGGGCCTCCAGCGCCTCGCTGATGGTGCCCGCCCCCTGGGGCCGCGACGCCGCCGGCGGCTACCGGGGTGAGGACATCGGCGTGCACCTGACGCTCAACTCCGAGTGGGACACCTACCGCTGGGGGCCGATCACCCACTCCCCCAGCCTCCTCGACGGCGACGGGGGGTTCCCCCGCACGCTGGCCGACCTGTGGGACCACGCCGACCTCGACGAGGTGCGCAAGGAGTGCGGTGCCCAGGTGGAACGGGCCATCTACTGGGGCTTCGACGTGAGCCACCTCGACACCCACCTGGGGGCGCTGCAGGCCCGGCCGGAGTTCTTCGACGTCTACCTGGAGCTGGCCGTCGAGTTCGCCCTCCCCCTCCGCCTGGCCAGCGAGTCAGCCCAGCGGTCGGTCGGGTTCCCGTTCCGGAAGCTGGCCGCCGAGGAAGGCGTGATCTTTCCCGACCACTTCGTCGCCTCCCGGCCCGGGGCCCGGCGCACCCTCGAACGGGCGCTGTTCGACCTGGCTCCGGGTGTGACCGAGATCCAGACCCATCCCGCCATCGACACCGACGAGCTGCGGGCCGCCTGCGGGGACTGGCCCGGGCGGGTGGAGGACCACGCCTACCTCCGCCACGACCCGTCCCTGGCCGACCTGGTGGCGCGCGCCGACGCCACCCTCATCGGCTACCGGGACCTGCGGGACCTGGCGCGGAGCTGAGCCCCGGCCCTAGAAGTCGGTGATGCCCCGGATCTCTTCCTGGAGGGCCCGGTACTCCGGCGAGTTGGTGAGGGGCAGCAGCGACATGAGCTTGGCCATGTTGCCGCTCACCTTCATCCGGCCCTGCATGAAGGCGGCGTTGGGATCGAGCTCGCCCTTCTGGACCTTGACGGCGTCGTCGTAGGTCATGGTCAGGGTGAAGTCGGAGTCCTCCACGTCGCCGAGCTGGGAGTCGAGGATCTTCCCGTCCTCGAGAATCCAGAAGTACTTGATGTCGCCGTCGGGTCCACCCGTGTTCACGTACTGGATCCGCGCCGTGGCTCCGGGGCGCACGGGCTGGCTCTCAGCGAGCTTGCGGGTCTCGTCGAGCCACTCCTGGGACAGGTACTGCGACATGGGGCGCTCCCTTCCCTACTCTCGGGCGGCGGGCAGTCTAACCCCGGCGAAGAGATCCTCCTCAAACCCGTCCTCGGGCACCGCGGCGTCGACCAGCGAGCGCGCCAGCCGATACTCCTCCCAGGGGAACACCTCCCGCACGACGTCTTCGGGAAGTCGCATCCAGAACGACTCCGGGTCGATCTGCGTCCGGTGGGCGAGGAGGGCGGCGCGCCGTTCGTTGAGGAAGTCGCTGACATCGATCCGGGTGGTGATCGGCCGCTCCACGTCGTCGGGGTTCCAGCGCTCCATCCAGCGTTGGTAGGGGCTCTCCTCACCCCGCTCGACGAAGGCCTGGTGGAGCGCCTCCACCCGGGCCCGGGACCACACGCTGTAGTACAGCTTGAGGGGTTGGAACGGCGGGCCCGCCTCCGGGAAGCGGTCGGGGTCGCCGGCCGCCTCGAAGGCGGCGACGGAGATGTCGTGGACCCGGATGTGGTCCGGGTGCGGGTAGCCCGTGTGGTCGTCGTCGTAGGTCAGGATGACCTGCGGGCGCTCGGCCCGGATCAGGGCCACCAGCCGCCCGACGGCTTCCTCCAGAGGGGCGGCGGCGAAGGACTCGGGGCGGGCGTTGTCCTCCGAGTCGGGCATGCCCGAGTCGCGGTAGCCGAGCAGGTGGAGCTTCGAGTAGCGCAGGATGCGCACGCTCTCCTCCAGCTCGGCCATGCGCACGGCGGCCAGGTCGGCCTGGATCTCGGGCGTGTCGACCGCCGGGTTCAGGATCTCCCCGGCCTCGCCCCCGGTGCAGGTGACGAGCACGGTGTGGACACTTTCGCCGGCATAGCGGACCACCGTCCCCGCCCCCTTGGACGCCTCGTCGTCGGGGTGGGCATGGACGCTGAGCAGGCAGAGGCGATCCGCGGATTGGCGTGTCTCCTCCATGTCAGCCACGGCCACCGAAGTTAACCGGAACTGCCTTCGCCGGAGGCCGGCGCGGCGGTAACTTGGGCGCCAGTGCCCCGGCCGGTCCGCTTCGTGCGTTACGCCTCGATCACCCTCGGCTCCCTCCTCGGGCTGCTGGTCGTCCTGACGCTGGCCGAGCGGGCGGTGTGGCGGGGGAAGGTCCTCCCCGGCGTCCGCCTCGCCGGCGTCAACGTGGGTGGCGACGGGATGGATCAGGCCCGCCGGGTGATCCTCGACCGGGCCCGGAGCCTGGAGCACGACCGGCTGGAGGCGGTGGCCGGCGACGAACGCTTCAGCTTCACCCCGGCCGATGTCGGGCTCGACCTCGACGAGGAGGAGGCCCTGGCCACCGTGGCCCGCGCCGGGCGCGACGAGAGCCTCGCCGCCCAGGCCGTGGGGGTCCTGTCCCGGCGCGTCAGCCCGCTCGAGGTCCGCTGGCGTTCCCACTACGACAACGCCCAGTTGGACCGCACGGTCGAGGAGTGGGCGGCCGGCTTCGACCAGGCTCCGGTCGACGGGGGGCTGCGCATCGATGGCGCCACCGTCACCGCGGTGCCACCGAAGGAGGGACGGCGGCTCCTCCGGGCCGAGACCCGCGAGCTGGTGAGCGCCGCCCTCCACGGCCGGGTCCCCTCGCCCGTGCACCTGCCCGTCGAGACGCTGCCTCCGGAGGTCGACACCACCGACGTCGACGCCGTCGCCGCCGAGGCCCGCCATCTGCTCTCGGCGCCGGCCACGGTGGTGGTGGAGGGTCGCGACATCGCCCTGACTCCGGCCCAGGTCGGCGCCGCCCTCACCGTGGCCGTGGAGGCCGGCCGCCTGCGGCTCGACCTGCCCGCCACCGCCGTACACGACGCACTCCGGCCCGGACTGGCCGGCCTGGAAACGGCGGCCGTCGACGCCCGCTTCGTGGTCGAGG
>JBOGFO010000020.1:0-8102 GCA_050743445.1 Acidimicrobiia bacterium | reverse complement strand
GGCGTACTCCGGGCCCGCCACCCGCTCGGCCCACATCACCAGGGCGTCCTCCTTGGTCTCGGAGTAGTAGTTCTTGCGCACGCCCACGGCGCGGAACCCGAAGCGCCGGTAGAGCGCCTGGGCGGACTTGTTGGACAGGCGGACTTCGAGGGTGAGGCTGGTGGCCCCGCGGCGCAGCGCCTCCCGGACGAGCGCCAGCATGAGTCGGGTGCCGATCTTGTGCCGGTGCCAGGCGGGATCGACGGCGATGGTGGTGACGTGGCCGTCGTCCAGGGTCATCATCAACCCGGCATAACCGACCAGCTGCTTGCCCACGAAGGCCACGTAGTAGGCCCGGGTCGAGCGCAGCGCCAACTCGGAGAGGAACAGGGACATGCTCCACGGAACCGGGTAGACCCGGCTCTCGATGCGCAGCACGGAGCGCAGGTGGCGCCGCCGCATGGCCAGCAGGCGGACTTCCAGGGGCTGGCTCGTAAGGGATGGGAACGTCGGCTCGGCCGCCATGGTGCCGTCCCCTACCGGCCCAGCCGGGCCCAGTTGAGCTCGGCGTCGGACAGCCGTAGGTACAGCGGGTGGACCTGGCGGGGATGGCAGAAGTCCTCACGGAAGAACTTGGCCCGGGCCAGCTCGACCAGGGCGGACGGACTCGGGTAGCAGAGGCTGTGGGGGCCGAACTCCATGCGGTCGAGGTCGTAGAAGCGCTCGCGGTAGCGCAGCGCGCCGTCGCCCAGGAGCAGAACCTCCTCGCCCTTGGCCGACAGCTCTCCGGCCAGGTCGTCGGCGGTGGCGATGGTGTAGTCGGAGAGGCGTTGCACGCCACCCGGCACCTGCCGGTAGGTCGAGTAGAAGACCTCACCCCGCCTGGCGTCGAGAACGGGGACGACCAAGCGGTCGGTGTAGCGCACCTCGAAGGCGAGCAGGTCCAGGCTGGGGACGGCGATGAGCGGGATCCGCAGCGCCTGGGCCATCACCTTGGCCGTGGTCACCCCGACCCGCAGACCCGTGAACAGCCCCGGTCCGATGCCCACCCCGATGGCGGAGAGCTGATCGAGGGAGACCTCGAGCTCCTCACACAGGTAGCGGATGGCGGGCGCCAGGTGCTCGGCGTGGTGTTGAGGCCGGGCCAGCTGCACGCGGCCGATGACGTCCTCGTCCGACCCGAATGCCACACCCACCTGCGGGGTGGCGGTGTCGAAGCACAACAGGAGCATCAGCGGGTGGGCTCTCCCGGCAAGGGGGCCAGGAGCTCCCCCAGGCGGCGGGAGCGACCCTGCCACGACTCCCCGTGGGCCGAGATGCGGATCTCCCTCTCCTCCTCGTCCCCGGTCATCTCCAGGCGGACCTCGAGCCGGTCGGCGGGAAGGACGGGCCCGGCGGCGTCGCCCCATTCCACCAACGTCACGCGGTCGTCGAGCATCTCGTCGAAGCCGAGATCGTGGAGCTCCTGGACCCGCTCCAGGCGGTAGATGTCGACGTGGGTCAGGGGCATCCGGCCCTGGTACTCGCGCACGATGGTGAACGTGGGGCTGACCACGGGTCCGGTCACTCCCAGCCCCCGGGCGACCCCCTGGGCGAAGGCGGTCTTCCCCGAGCCGAGTGAACCGGCCAGCACCACCAGGTCACCGGGACGCAGGAGCGCCTCCGCCAGACGCGCCCCCAGCTCCCGGGTCTCGTCCACCGAGCGGGTCTGGACCTTCACGCGGTCACCGCCCGGGCGGACGCCGCCGGCCCGGAGGGAGCCGCCAGGCGCCGGAGGGCCCGCTTGACGAGCACGAAGTCGGCCCGCGTCTGGGCCAGGGCCTCGCCCCGTTGGCGCAGGACGGCCGACGGATGGAAGGTGGGGATGAGAACGCGGCCGTCACGCCACGCGTGTTCCCGACCCCGCAGGCGGGTGATCCCCTCTTTGGTGTCCAGGAGCAGGCGGGTGGCGAAGTTGCCGAGGGCCACGAGCACCTTCGGGTCGATGGCCTCGATCTGGCCCTCCAGGAACGGCCGGCAGGTGGCGACCTCGACCGCCTCGGGGTCACGGTTGCCCGGCGGCCGGCACTTGAGGACGTTGGCGATGTACACGTCGCCCCGCCCGAGGCCGATCTCGCCGATCAGCTGGGTGAGCAGCTTGCCGGCGCGACCCACGAACGGCTCCCCCTGGACGTCTTCGTCATGCCCCGGCGCCTCGCCGACGAACATCGGGTCGGCGGCCGGGTCGCCCACACCGAACACCACCTGGGTGCGGGTCTGCGACAGGGAGCACGCCACGCACCCGAGCGCCCGTTGCTCCAGTTCGGCGAGAGGGACGGGCAGCGAGGCCTCCGGGTCCGGAAACTAAGGAACGAAAGGCGAATGCTACCGCTTCACAGCCGCCCGCACGGCCTGTGCCACGCTCTCGGCGGCGGCTTCCCGGAGCCGATCGGGATGGGCGTCGACGTCACCGGTGGCGAGGGCGATGACGAGGTCACCGTCGTAGCGGGTGTGGGCCGGGCGCAACGCCCGGGCCAGGCCGTCGTGGGCCGAGACGGCCATGAGGTGGCAGTCGTTCTTGGTCAACCGGGCGTCGGTGGCCACCACCACGACCGTGGTCTGCTCCAGCGGCGCAACGGCGGGAAAGCCGGGCTGGCCCTCGGGCGCGCTGGAGCCCGCCACCACGGTGCCGTCGAGACCGATCACATCGCCGGCGGCGTTGACCACGGCCAGCGCCCCCACCGTGGCGTTCCCTTCGACGACGGCCGCCGTCCCCAGGCCACCGGGAACGGCGTGCTCCCGTCCCCTCCACTTGCCCACCGTCGCTCCCCGCCCGGCGCCGATCTGCCCGCTGGCCGCAGGTGCCCCCCGGGCGGCATCGACGGCGGCGGCGTAGCCCTCCTCGGCACCGGGGAGTGTCCCCCAGGGCGGATCGAAGATGGCGGCGCCGACGACGATGGGCACGGGTCCGGCGCCGGTGGGAAACCCCTGACCCCGTTCGGCCAGGAAGCGCATTACGCCGTCCGCCGCGGCCAGGCCGAAGGCCGAACCGCCGGAGAAGACTACGGCATCGACGCGCTCGACCAGACGGGTGGGCTCGAGCAGCGCCATCTCGCGGGTGGCGGGGGCCCCGCCCCGAACCTCTCCCGAACCCACCGTGCCGGCCGGCGCCCACAAGACCGTGACGCCGGTGCTCGCCCCCGTCCAGTGACCGACGCGGATCCCGGCGACGTCGGTGATGGCGGCCGTGGTCAACCCCGGTATCGGCGGGGCACCCGGGGTCCGATGGCGCAGCAGACCTCGTAGGGGATGGTGCCCAGGAGCTCGGCCCATTCGGCCGCCGTGATCTCCTCGTCACCTTGGCGCCCGACGAGCACGACCTCGGCACCCGGCTCGCAGGTATCGGAGCCGAGGTCGACCATGAGCTGGTCCATGGTCACCACTCCGGCGATGCGCCGGCGCCGGCCCCCGATCAGAACCTCGCCCCCCACCTCGCCGAGCCGCCGGGACACGCCGTCGGCGTAGCCCATGGGGACGACGGCCACGGTGGACTCGGAATCGAGCCGGTACTTCAGCCCGTAGGAGACCCGCTCGCCGGCGGCCAGACGCCGGACGTTCGCCACCCGGGCCCGCAACGACAGTGCGGGGCGGAGGTCGGCGACACCGGCCAGGCCCGGCGCGGGTGCGATCCCGTAGAGGGCGATGCCACACCGGACCAGCGAGAAGCGGCCGCGGGTTCCGGCCAGCAGCCCGGCGGAGTTGGCGGCGTGCACCACCCGGGGCCGGATCCGGGCCCGGGCGAGCTCGCTCCGCACGGCTTCGAAGCGGTCCAGCTGGGCGGTGGTGAACTCCGATTCGGAGGGAGCGTCGGCCGCCGCCAGGTGGGTGAGGAGTCCGTCGAGCGCGAGCTCCCCATGCCGGCGCACAGCGCGGGCGAGGTCGGCGGCGTCGGCCGGATCGCAACCCACCCGGTGCATCCCGGTGTCGACCTTGAGGTGCACGGACAGGGGCTCCACGCGCCCGGCGTCGGCCGCCGCCTTGGCCAGCGCGTCGATGAAGCGCCGGGTGTAGACGACCGGGGTCAGCTCGGAGGCGACGACCACGTCGGCCGCCCCGGGGGGCGGCTCGGAGAGGAGCAGGATGGGCACCTCGATGCCGGCCTCCCGCAGCTCGATGCCTTCCTCCACGAGCGCGACGCCGAGCCAGGTGGCACCCGATTCCAGCGCCGCCAGGGCGACGGCCACCGCTCCGTGGCCGTAGCCGTCCGCCTTGACCACCGCCATCAGGTGAGCCGGGGCGGCCAGCTCGGTGAGGACGGCGGTGTTGTGCCGGACGGCATCGAGGTCGACCTCGGCCCACGCCGGTCGGTAGTGGGGACCGGTGGTCTCGTTGGTCAGGACTGGGACCATCTGGCGGCCATTCCTTTGTTCGCAGGGCTGTCCCGGAGGACGGAAGCGAGCGTTCGGGGCAAGGCGTCGATCAGGTCGCCGGCCACGAGCCCGGCGTGGCCGGCGGTGTCGGCCGCCCGGCCGTGCAGGTGGACAGCGGCGGTGGCTGCTTCGAAGGGTGCCATACCCCGAGCCAGGAGTGCGGCCACCATCCCCGAGAGCACATCGCCCGTTCCGGCGGTGGCCAGCCAGGGGCCTCCGGTGAGGTTGATGGCGGTTTGTCCGTCCTGTGCCGCCACGACCGTCCGCGATCCCTTCAACACCACCACCGCCCGGGCCCGGCGGGCGAGGCGGCGGGCCGCCTCGAGACGGTCGTCGCCGACCGGCTCGCCGGCCAGACGCTCGTACTCGCCGGCGTGGGGGGTGAGAACGGCCGGTGCGGTGCGCACCAGCAGCGGGTCGAGGTCGCCCGCCAGCGCGTTGAGACCGTCGGCGTCGACGACCACGGGCACGGAGGCTTCGCCCACCAGCCGTTTGACGGCGGCCGCGGTGGGCTTCTTCGTCCCCAGCCCCGGGCCGACGACCAGGCTGCCGAAGCGCTCCAACCCGTCGAGCACCTCCTTGGAGCCGGCCTCGTCGAGGGCGCCGCTGCGGGTGGCCGTCAGCGCGCGCGTGATCACCTCTCCTCCCGAGGCCCGCACGGCGGCCTTGCCCGGCAGGGCGGCCACCACCAGGCCGGCGCCCATCCGCAGGGCCGCCCGGGCGCTCAGCATGGGCGCACCCGTCATCCCGTCCGACCCGCCCACGACCATGACCGCCCCCACCGACCACTTGTGGCTCTCGATGGGCCGGGGCGGCACCCAGGCGGCCACGTCGCCGTCGTCCGCGACCCATATCGACGGCTCGGGCAGGCGCACGCCGATGTCGACAACTTCGACGTCGCCGGCATAGCCGGCGCCGGGATGGAACAGCAGCCCTGGCTTCAGGGCGGCGAGGCAGACCGTGGCAGTGGCGGCAACAGCAGGGCCGGATACGGCGCCGGTGGTGCCGTCCACCCCCGACGGCACATCCACGGCGACCACGGGGAGCACCGCCCGGTCCAGGGCGGTGGCGACCGAGGCGGCCTCGCCCGTCAGCGGGCCGCGCAGGCCGGTGCCGTACATGGCGTCGATGGCCAGATCGGCTCTCCCCAGCGTCCGGGCCAGCCGATCGGGATCGATCCCCTCGGCGAGGCGGAGCACATCCAGCCGGGCGCCCCAACCATCGAGCAGGCGGGCCGCCACCAGGCCGTCGGCACCGTTGTTCCCCTTACCGGCGACGACCACGACCCGCCGGCCGTAGATCCCGCCCAGCAGCCGCCGGACGGCCCGGGCCACGGCGGCCCCCGACCGCTCGACCAGCTCCGATTCCGGGACCCCGGCGGCGATGATGGCGGCATCGGCAGCCGCCATCTCGGCAGGAGTCAGGACCAAGCGCATCTAACCTCAATGGTAGGGCTGGAAATGTCACCCTCCGTGGACCGAGGCGCCGCGACATGCGACCCTGGACCGGGTATGGTCATTTCTGCCCCCTGACGTTGCTGGAGGTACTTGCGTGGGGAGCCGGAGCCCGAACGGGCTGGGAGTGCTGGCGCGCCTGACACTGGCTGCGCTGGCTCTTTCTGCCTGCGGTCTCGACTTCCAGTGGGTGCGGACCATGGGCCGCTCGCCCGAGCTGGTAACCACCACCACGACCACCACGACGACGACGACCACCGCGCCCGCAGTCACGACCACCACGGCGCCGGCACCGCCCCCTCCGCCCGCCCCGCCGCCCCCGGCGGCGAAACCACCCCCGCCGCCTCCGCCGCCACCACCCGCACCGCCGCCGGTGCAGACACCGGGGGACTCGCCCCTGACCGGCATCGGGGGCGCCACGGTGGGCCGGGATGGGGCTCCCGCTCTCGTCGTGAAGATCGACAACATCGACAAGGCCCGGCCGCAGATGGGCCTCAACGAGGCGGACGTCGTCTACGAGGAGATGGTCGAAGGCGGCTTCACCCGCTTCGCCGCCGTGTTCCACTCCCGCCAGTCGGATCCCGTGGGCCCGGTTCGATCAGCCCGCTCCACCGACATCGGCATCGTCAGCCCGCTGAATTACCCGCTGTTCGCCTACTCGGGAGCCAACGACGTCTTCAAGCAGTACGTGCGTGAGGCTCCGCTGGTGGACGTCGGCGTGGAGAACCATCCCGACCGATACCGGCGCGACGGCGGCAGGCCGGCGCCCAACAACCTGTTCTCCTCCACCCAGGGCCTCTTCTCCCTGGCCAAGCCTGACACCCCCGGCCCCCCGGCACTGTTCACCTACCGGCCGGCAGGCGAGCGCCCTTACGGCAGCGGGCAGGTGCCGATCGCCCGGGCGGCGACCGAGTGGAAGAAGGGCAACACGCCGCGCACCACCGTCAGCTACGACTGGGACCCGGGGGCGGGGTCGTGGATCCGGATCCAGAACAACGCCCTCCATGTCGACGCCATCGGCCGCAAGGTGGCCCCGACCAACGTCATCTTCCAGTTCGTCACGTATCACAACACCGGACTGGTCGACAGCACCGGCGCCGAGGTCCCGGAGGCGGACGTCGTCGGCGAGGGAGACGCGTGGGTCCTCACCGGGGGCCACCTGATCCCCGCCCGCTGGTCCAAGGGCTCGAAGATGGAGATCACCGAGTTCGTCGACGGGTCCGGCCACGAGATCCTGCTGCACCCGGGCTCGACCTGGGTGGAACTGATCCCGCCGGGGCAGGCCAACTACCTCGAGCGGCCCCCGGACCCCGAGGCCACCCCGCCGCCGGCCGAGCCTCCGGCCGAAACGCCGCCCTCGACCGAACCCCCGGCCGAGACCCCGCCGTCGACCGAGCCACCGGCGGAAACACCGCCGTCGACCGAGCCGCCTCCCGAACAGGCGCCGTCGCCGCTGCCCGTCCCCGAGACCCCGCCGTCACCGACCGATCCGGTCCCGCCGGACGAGGCGAAGCCTCCCGACGACGACGCCAAGCCTCCGGACGAAGACCCGGACCCACCCGAGGACGACTCGGACGACGACGATGACGGGGACCGGCGCGACCGGGACCGCAACTGACGGCTAGGCCCCGCCGATCCGGCTAGGCCCCGACAACGGGTCCGGTCGAGCCGTAAGCCACGGCCACCGCCATGGCGACCTGGTCGGTGTCGGTGAGCGAGAGGTGCCAGCCGGCGACCGCCCGCTCGGCGGCCAGATCCGCCGCTCGGCCCCCCACGCCCAGTCGGGGCGCGCCGCCCGGGCCCCGGACGACCTCGACGTCGGCGAAATCGAACGCCCCGAGGCCGACGGAGAGCGACTTCATGACCGCCTCCTTGGCGGCGAAGCGGGCGGCGAGGCCGGGAACCGGGTCGTGCCGACGGGACGCCTCGGCCCGTTCGGCCGCCGTGAACAGGCGATCGGCGAGGCGGGGACGGCGCCCCAGGGCGCGGCGGAACCGCTCCACATCCACGGCGTCGATCCCGACACCGACCACCGGCCCGCCCGTCGCAGCCACCTACGAAGGGTAATCCGCTGTGAACAGTGTTCGCTCCTAGACCACTGTGGGTGAAGTCGATAAAGTGCTCTTTGTGACTTATGTTCCCCGATGGTTCATCGTCCTGGCCCTGCTCGTCACTGGTTCCGCAGCCTCGCCCGAGGCGAGCGCCGACCACGACGGCGAGGTCGATTCCCTCACCTACGAACCCCACGCCGGGTGGGACC
>JBOGFO010000019.1:0-3762 GCA_050743445.1 Acidimicrobiia bacterium | reverse complement strand
GGAACTCACCACCCTGCGGGGCGTGACCCGCACCATCGACGGCTGGACGACCAGCTTCCACCTGGCGCTCACCATCCTGCCCGGCCGTCCGGAGGCCTCCGCCTGGGTGCGGGTGGGCCGGCGGATCGCCCAGGTGCTGGGCGGCAGCGACTGCCGGCCGGCGTTCCTGGTCATCGGCAACGAGCGGTCGGCCCGCCGGGTGCTCGGTGCCGACGCCGACACCGGCCTGTGCTTCCTCGACCCCGAGGGCACGGCGGTCAAGGGTCTGGGTGTGGAGCGGGTGCCGGCCTTCATCTACGTGCGTCTGGACAACACCGTGGGCAGCGCCGCCGAGGGCTGGGACCCCGACGCCTGGGATGACGCCGTGGCCCGTCTGGCCAAGGAGATGGCCTGGACCAAGCCCCTCATCCCCGCCCCCGGGGACCCGGCCCCCTTCCCCGGCTGGAACACCTGACCTAGAGTCGCCGACGGAGGGTGGGTTGGCGATCAGGAGGTTGCGCCCATGGCCCGGTACCTCGTCGTCGCCAACCAGACGCTGGGAGCGGAAGCGCTCGCCGAGAAGATCCGCCAGTGCCTGGCGGAGGAGCCAACCACGTTCCACATCGTCGTCCCCGCCTGCCACTCGCGGGATTCGGCCTGGATCACCGAAGGGCACGACCACGCCGAGGCGGAGAAGCGCCTGGCGGCGGCCCTGGCCCGGTTCCGGGACCTGGGGGCCGAGGCCGACGGGGAGGTGGGTGACGCCAGCCCCGTCCTGGCCATCCAGGATGCGCTCCTGGCCGGCAGCTACGACGGGGTGATCCTCTCCACCCTCCCGGCCGGGATGTCCCGCTGGCTGAGGAAGGACCTCCCCCACCGCATCGAGCACAAGCTCGGGATCAAGGTCATCCACGTCACCGGCCGCCTCGAGCCGGTCACGTAGCGCCGGCGCTCGTCACCGGACGGCATAGATGCGCCAGCGTCCGGGCACGCCCTTCAGAGCCCGCGATCCCCTGGCCTCGAACTCGATGCCGGATCCGAACACGAGGTCGTGCACGGTGCCCGAGGCGAGCACCTGGCCGGGGGCGGCGAGGCTGGCGATCCGCTGCCCGATGTGCACGGCGATGCCCCCGACATCGTCTCTCCGGCGCTCGACCTCTCCGGTGTGCACGCCTGCCCGGATCTCCAATCCCAGATCCTTCATCGCCTCCCCGATGGCACGGGCGCAGTGGACGGCCCGCGCCGGTCCGTCGAAGGTGGCCAGCACGCCGTCGCCGGTGGTCTTCACCAGCCGGCCGCGGTAACGATCGAGGGCCCGGCGGGCGAACTCGTCGTGGCGGTCGAGGACTTCACGCCAGCGGCGGTCGCCCAGCGCGCCCGCATGCTGCGTCGATCCGACGATGTCGGTGAAGAGGACGGTGGTGAGCACACGCTCCAGGTCGGTGTCGACCTTGGCCCCGGCGATGAAGGCTTCGATCTCGTCGGCCAACGGGCCGGCGTCGGACCACAGGATGTGGCTGCCGCCCGGTCGTTCGATCAGGCGGGCTCCGGCGATGTGCTCGGCCAGATATCGGGCGTGGTAACTGTCGAGCACGGCGTCGCCATTCCGGTGGATGACCAGGGTCGGGACCCGCACGGCGGGCAGCACGGCTCGCACGTCGATCGCCGGCATCAGCGCCAGGAAGGCGGCCAGGGCGCCGGGGCTCACGGACATCCGCTCCCAGCGGGCGATGTTGGCACGGGCCGACCGGCTGTGGGCCAGGTCGGGGGCGAACCACTCGACGGATCGACCCTCGCCCCACCCTTCCGCGATCAATCGCGCCATGCCCTCGGCGAACATCTGGGTGCGCGGGCCACAGGGGTAGTCCGGCGCCGGGGTCGCCCGGGCGGTGGTGGCGGCCAGGATGAGGGCTGACACCCGCTCGGGATAGGTGGTGGCGAACAGGATGCTCATCGCCCCACCCTCGGAGTACCCCACGACGGCGGCGCGCTCCGACCCGGCGGCGTCCATGACGGCGCGCAGGTCGTCCATGCGTTGCTCGAGCGTCGGGCGACCGACGTCCCGGTCGGAGAGCCCGGTGCCGCGCTTGTCGAACAGGATGAGGCGGGAGAACGAGGCCAGGCGACGGAAGAAGCGTTCGACCTCGGTCCCCTCCTCCCAGGCCAGTTCCAGGTGACTGATGACCCCGGGGACGAAGACGAGGTCCACGGAGCCCTCTCCCACCACCTGGTAGGCGATGTGGACGTCCCCGCTCTTGGCGAACCTGACCTTCGGGACTGCTTCGCCGCCGCCGGCATGCCACGGCTCCCGTTCCGCCGGCGGCGTCGACTCGCCATCGGTGCCGGGTCCGATGAGCTCGGGGGACTGCTGGAGGATGGCCCGCTCCAGGTCACGCAGCTCGGGGCTGGGGTCGATCCCGAGCTCGTCCGTGAGACGGTGCCGGAGCTGCCGGTACACGCCGAGGGCGTCCGCCTGCCGCCCGGAGCGGTAGAGGGCGAGCATGAGCTGGGCGCACGGGCGCTCGCGCAGGGGATGACCCGCCACCAGTGACTCGAGCTCGGCCACCGCCTGGCGGTGGCGGCCGAGCTGCAGGGCGGCGTCGAGATGGTCCTCCACGGCCGCCAGGCGGGCCTCCTCCAAGCGCTCGGCGGCGGCGCGGGCGAAAGGGTGCTCGGCGAACTCCGCATAGGCCGGGCCCCGCCACAGGGAGAGGGCGTCGCTCAGCAGACGGTCGGCGGAGGCGGCGTCACCAGCCCGGACGGCGGCGGCACCGTCGGCGGCGAGGCGCTCGAACCGGACGGCGTCGACGAGCCCCGGGTCCGCTTCCAGCACGTAGCCGCCCGCCCGGGAGTGCAGCTGCACGGCGGCCCGCGCTGGGTCCCCGGCGCCGAACAACCGCCGCAGCTGGGAGACGTACGACTGGAGCGTCGCCTCCGCGCCGGCGGGCGGCCTCTCCCCCCAGAGGGCCTCGACCAGCGCATCCCGGCTGACCTGGTGGTTCAGATGGATGACCAGCGCGGCCAGGAGGCGGCGCGCCTTCGTCCGGCGCAGCGACACGGCGAGTCCCCCGGCGTCGTGGATCTCGATCGGGCCGAGCACGCCGACTCGCACGCCGCCCAGTCTGGCGCGCCGACGTCCAGTCCGCGTCCAGTCGGTGTCCAGAAGACGGCGAGGAGGTTCCCGCATGCTCCATCCGATCGACGGCACCGGCCGTCCTCGTGGGAGGGACACGCCATGACCAGCACCGACCGCATCGCCCCCGCCACCTACACGCTGGACAACGCCTGGGACCAGGCCCACCGGCGGCTGCGCCTGCTGGAGCAGTGCTACGACCCCGGGACCACCCGGCGCCTCCAGGGCATCGGCGTGTCGTCCGGCTGGCGGTGCCTGGAGGCGGGCGCCGGCGGCGGCTCCGTCACCGCCCTGCTGTGCCGGCAGGTCGGCCCCCAGGGTTCGGTCACCGCCATCGACATCGACACCCGGTTCCTGGGAGAGATCGACGCCGGGAACCTCGCGGTCGTCGAGGCGGACGTCACCACCACCGAGCTGCCGCGCCACGCCTTCGACCTCGTCCACTGCCGGGCGTTTCTCATGCACCTGCCCGCCCGCCACCAGGTCCTCGAGTCGCTGGTGGCCTCGCTCCGCCCCGGTGGGTGGATCCTGGTGGAGGAGGGCGACTCGTCCCCCGCCGCCGCCGGTTCCGGCCTCCTGGAGCAGGTTCTGGTGGGGGGGCTCACGTCAGCCGGAGTGGACTGGACCTTCGCCCGGACGATGCCGGCGCT
>JBOGFO010000018.1:0-5561 GCA_050743445.1 Acidimicrobiia bacterium | reverse complement strand
AGTAGCCGGCGAACACCCCCGGGTGCCGGGTGAGGATCTCGCCGCTGTGGTCGTCGACCCGGACCTCGATCCCGTCGTGGGCCTCGCCCACGGTGCCGACCTTGATCCGGCCCGGCCGGTTGGCGGTGGCCACCGCCGAGTTCTCGGTCATGCCGTAGACCTCGTGCATGGGGACGCCGATCCCCATGAAGAAGCGGATCAGGTCGGGGGCGATGGGCGCGGCTCCGGTGGCGGCGTAGCGGCACTTCCGCATCCCGATCCGGTCCTTGAGCGCCCGGTACAGGAATACCCAGCCGGCGGCGTAGCGCACCCGGCTGGCCAGGGTGTGCCGCCCGCCGGTGCGTTCCAGGTCGGCGGCGATCCGCTGGGCGACGCCCGTCCAGATCTTGAAGTTCAGCCGCTTGAGCCGGCTGGCCGAGGTCGCCCGGATGGTGATCCCGGCGGCCAGCTTCTCCCAGATGCGGGGCACCCCGAGGAAGATGGTGGGCTGTACCTCGCGGAGGTTCTGGGTCACCGTCTCGATGGACTCGGCGAAGTTGACCACGCAACCCGACGACAGGTTGAACCACACGGTGAAGATCCGCTCGGCGACGTGGCACAGCGGCAGGTACGACACCAGCATGTCGGTCCGTCCCGGAGGCGGCGAGCAGAAGCCGCCGCCCTCCACCAGCGTCTTGATGGCGAACTCCACGTTCCCCACGGTGAGCATGGCGCCCTTGGGCGGGCCGGTGGTCCCCGACGTGTAGACGAGCGTGGCCAGGTCGGAGGGCGCGGCCTGGGCCATGAGCTGCCCGAGGGCGTCGGGGTTCTCGTCGCGGTGCCGGCGGCCCAGGGCCACGAAGTCGGTCCACGACAGGAGGATCTCGTCGTCGTAGCGCCCGACGCCCCGGGGCTCGATGTAGATGATGCGCTCGAGGTCGGGGAGCTGGTCGCGCACCTCCAGCGCCTTGTCCACCTGCTCCTGGTCCTCGGCGATGAGGACCCGGGCCCCGGAGTGGGACAGCAGGTAGGCGACCTCGGCCGGCGGGTTGGTGGGGTAGAGGCCCACGGTCACGGCCCGGACGGCCACCGAGGCCACGTCGCTCTGGACCCACTCGGGCCGGTTCTCGGAGTGCACGGCCACCCGGTCACCCGGCTCCACCCCGAGGGCCAGGAGCCCGTGGGCCACATCCTGGGTGCGGTCCCAGTACTCCGCCCACGTGATCTCCCGCCAGATGCCGAAGTCCTTGTCCCGCAGGGCCACCGCCCGGGGGGCCCGGGCCGCCCAGTCCCGCAGCCGGGTGGCGAGGGTGGTGGTGTCCAGCGCCGGCGCCGGCTCCAGGGTCGTCGTCATTTGCGCTCTTCTCCGAGGTAGGCGCGGATCACGTCGGGATCGGCCTGGACCACCGCCGGGACGTCGCAGGCGATGGGCCTGCCGAAGTCGATGACGAGCACGCGGTCGGCCAGGTCCATGACCAGGCCCATGTCGTGCTCCACCAGGATCATGGGGATGTCGAGCTCGTCGCGGATGTCGAGGATGAAGCGGGCCATGTCCTCCGTCTCCTCGACGTTCATACCCGCCACGGGCTCATCCAGGAGGAGCAGCTTGGGTCCGAGGGCGAGAGCTCGGCCCAGTTCGACCCGCTTCTGGATGCCATAGGGGAGTAGGCCGACCGGCGACTTGCGGTAGGCCTCGATCTCGAGGAAGTCGATGATGTCCTCCACCACCGCCCGGTGGCGGGTCTCCTCCCGCCGGGCCCGCCCGGCATAGATGAGGGCGGAGGGGACGCCGTAGCGGACCAGGTGGTGGCGGCCGAGCATCAGGTTGTCGATCACGGTGAGGTTCTGGAACAGCTCGATGTTCTGGAAGGTGCGGGACATGCCCATGGCCGCGATCTGGTGCGGCTTGCGGCCCAGGATCGGCTGGCCCAGGAAGGTCACCGTTCCCTGCTGGGGCCGGTAGATCCCCGACATGACGTTGAAGGTCGACGTCTTGCCCGCCCCGTTGGGGCCGATGATGGCGAACAGGACCTTCGGTCCGACCGAGAACGAGACCCCGTCGAGGGCATTGACCCCGGCGAAGGAGAGGTGGACGTCGTCGAAGGCCAGGATGGGCTCGTCGGGGGGGAGGTCGGACTGGTCCGCGGCCAGGGACTCGACGAACGCTCGTTCTCGCACCTCAGGCCCTTGCCGGCCCGCGACCACCGGAACCCTTCGGTCCGGCGTGCCTTCGGCGCTCGTCATGACAGCCACCGCTTCCGGCGCTTGTAGTGCTTGACCTCCCGGAACGACTTCGCCTGGGTGCCCTCCTGGTGCAGGCCGAGGTAGAACTCCCGGACGTCCTCGTCGGCCAGCAGCTCCTTGGCCGGTTTGCTCATCACGATCTTGCCCGTCTCCATCACGTAGCCGTGCTCGGCGATGGACAGCGCCATGGATGCGTTCTGCTCCACCAGCAGGACCGTGGTGCCCTGGCGATTGATCTCCACGATGAGGTCGCGGATCTGGGTCACCAGGCGGGGGGCGAGACCGAGGCTGGGCTCGTCGAGGAGCAGGTACCTGGGCGCGGCCATGAGGGCCCGCCCGATGGCCAGCATCTGCTGCTCGCCGCCGGAGAGGTAGCCGGCGGTGGCGTTGCGGCGCTCCCGCAGGACGGGGAACAGGTCGTAGATCCGGTCCAGGTTCGCCTTCATGGCGTTGCGGGCCAGGTGGGCGCCGAGGCGGAGGTTCTCGTCCACCGTGAACTCACCGAAGATGCGCCGCCCCTCGAGCACCTGGCTGACCCCCGACGACACGATCCGGGCCGGCGGGCGGCGGTGGATCGGGTCCCCGTCGAGCGTCACCTCGCCTTTGGTGATCTCGCCCTCGTGGATGTCGAGGAGTCCGGTGATGGCCCGCAGCAGCGTGGTCTTGCCCGCGCCGTTGGCACCGAGCAGGGCGATGATCTTGCCTTCGGGCACGTCGAGAGAAACCCCGCGCAGGACGAGGATCACATCGTCGTAGACGACCTCGAGATTGCTCACCGCAAGCATCGAACCCGCAATCTTGGCACCTCACGCCGGGTTTGCCGGGTTCCGGGGCGCGCCACGCGGGTACCAGATCCGGTACAGAACCGAGTCGACGCCGAACCGGGGGGTGGCGGGATGACACTGCACGAGGTGGCCCAGCAGATCGGCGACATCGAGGCGCTCGATCAGGCAGCCGGTCCGCTGGCGAGACGGGCCAACAAGCTGATACCGCCCGGTCCGGCGAAGGACATCCTGACCGGATCGAAGCTGGGCCACCCGCTCCACCCGGCGCTCACCGACATCCCCATCGGCTCGTTCACCGCGGCCACGATCCTGGACCTGGTCGGCGGCCGGCGGTACGAAGACGCCGTCGAGGCCCTCCTCGCACTGGGCATCGTCGCCACGGTGCCCACGGCCGCGTCAGGCCTGGCCGACTGGTCGGGCACCTACGGGTCGGAGCAGCGCATCGGCGTTGTGCACGCCGTTTCCAATTCGGTCTCGCTGTGCCTGTTCGCCGGCTCGCTGGTGGCCCGCCGCCGGGGGCACCGGGCCCTCGGTCGGGGCCTCAGCCTCCTCGGCATGACGACGCTGACCGCCGGCGGCTACCTGGGCGGCCACCTCAGCTACGCCCGGGGCGTTGGCGTCAACAACGCCTTCCTCGAGCACGGGCCGGAGAAATGGACTCCGGTCATGGCCGACGATGACCTGGCGGCGGGCAGCCCCACCACGGTGGAGGCCGACGGCGCCACCATCCTGCTCTACCGGTCACCGGACGGGATCCTCGCCATCGGCAACCGGTGCAGCCATGCGGGCGGTCCGCTGCACGAGGGCAAGATCGACGACGGCACCGGATGCGTGGAGTGCCCGTGGCACGCCAGCGTGTTCCGCCTCGAGGACGGCGCCGTGGTCCACGGTCCAGCCCGAGTCCCGCAGGCGACCTTCGAGGTCCGGGTCCAGGACGGCCAGATCGAGGTTCGGGCCCGCCGGTAGGCCGCTTTCAGAAGTGGATCAGGCGCAGGCCTTGGTGCCCGTTGTGCCCGTGCAGGTCCGGTAGCGGACGAGGCGGGACGCGAGCGCGGAGGTGTCCGGGTCGTTGGCCGTGGAGGCGTCCCCGAGCAGGTTGTTGAGCTCCCAGGGGTCGGCGACCAGGTTGTAGTACTCCCGGTAGATGACCCGGGTCCCTTCGTAGTACTCGACGTAGTTGAACCCGGCGGTGCGGATGGAGGCCCAGTCGGGGATGTCGCGGTGCTCGTCCATGAAGTACTCGAGGTAGGCCTCGGGTCTCGTCGCCGTGGCCAGCCCACCGGGAGCGAGGAACGGCCGGCCGTCGAAGGGGTAGAGGAGCTGCGGGCTGAGCCCGGCGGCGGCCAGGAGCGACGGGGTGATGTCGACGTTGCCCACCGGGCGGGGGTCCACCGCTCCCGCCGGGACCTTGCCGGGCCAGCGCACGAAGAAGGGGACCCGGACCGAGCCCTCGTAGGGGTTGTACTTCGACTTCATGCCGTGCTCGCCCCACAGGTAGCCGTTGTCGGACGTGAAGATCACCACGGTGTTGTCGGCTTCCCCGTTGGCGGTGAGGCGCTGCATCACAGCGTCGACCATGTCGTCGACCGACTTCAGCAGGCGCAGCTGGGCCTGGCGGATCTCCGCCCCTTCGGCGAAGTCCACGTGGAAGTCCTGCACCCACTCGGGCTTGTCGGAGCGGTCCGACTCGGCGACAGCGGGGTTGGCGGACCAGGCGCCTACGTTGGCGTTGCGGTAGGCGGCTTCCGGGTCCCAGGGGTCATGCGGGGCCTGGGGGGCGAGGTAGAGGAAGAAGGGAGAGCCGTCGTTCTGCTCGAAGGCGTCGAGCATCCGCAAGGCCTGGCGGCGGGTCTCCGTGGTGCTGTAGTCGGCCCGGAGCGAGCCCTGGTCGGTGCCGTAGGAGACGTCGTTGTAGCCACCGCTGGTGAGCGCCCAGTAGTCGAAGTGGGGCGGCCGGGTGGAGTTCGACCAGTGGAGGAGGAACTTGCCCGCCATGCCGGTCTTGTAGCCGGCGTCGTGGAGGTAGCGCTGGACGGTGGCGTTGAGGTCGAGCTGATCGGTCGTCTGGTTGTTCAGGTTGCCGTGGTTGTGGGTGTAGCGGCCGGAGAAGAGACCCGAGCGTGACGGGCAGCACAGCGGCGTGGTGGCGAATCCCTCCGGGAAGCTGGTGCCGGCGTCGACGATCCACTGCCGGGTCTTGGGCATGATCGCCATCGTCCCCTCGAGGCGCTGGTCATCGGTGTTGATGACGATGAAGTTCGGCCGCCCACCCGGCGGGTCGGAGTTCCCCGGCGGTGGCGGCGGCGGCGGCGGCGTACTCCCGCCGCGGGTCACGACCAGCTGCGCCGGCCGGTTGGCTTCCCGGGTGGCCAGGTAGGTGCTGTCCGAGGAGTCCGGCACGAAGACGAAGCTGCTCACGCCGGCGGCCACGGCCGCGGTGACGTCCCACTCCGCCCACTGCCCGGTGGCCAGGGCGCCCTTGTTGGCCAGCGCCGGCCCGACCGGGCCCGGCTGGTTGGCCCAGGTGATCGCCCCTTCCGACCACGCGCCGGT
>JBOGFO010000017.1:0-2982 GCA_050743445.1 Acidimicrobiia bacterium | reverse complement strand
GGACTGGGCCGCGGTTCACGTTCGACGGCTGCAAAGACCTCGCGACCGCATCCGCGCGCACCCGGCCTCGTGGCCCACCAGCAGGCGCTTCGCTTCGGGAAGATGGGCCGAGAACCGGCCCTGGTGGTCGACGGAGCAGGCGGCGACGATGATCCGCATCGGTTGGCGACCATATCCCGCCGGCCGGTCGGGACGATGGACGAAGCTTGCGTGGGGATGCCGCGCCAGGCCCGTCAGGTGGCCGGTCGGAGCCGTCCCGGGAAGGTCCGGTTGGCGAGGGCCAAGGCGCACAGCGTGGGGCCGCTCACGGCCAGGGTCCAGAACGCCAGCAGGCCTCCGGGCCCGGGCCATTCGGAGGTGATGAGGAACACCCGTTCAATGGTGGTGGGCACGAACCAGACCGCGATTCCGTAGGCGGCGACGGGAAGGGCGAACCCCAGGGCGGTGCTTCCCGTGACCAGACGCAGGAGCGCCATCAGGGCAATCACCGCGAGGCCGCCGGCCACCAGCGTGACCAACATGGCCGCGCCTCGAACGCTGCCCCAGGCGGCGAGCCCGCCGGCGGCTGTGCCGGGCGTGGGTACGTATTCACTTCCACGGGCCGAAGCCAGCAGACCGAGCGCGATCCCGGCGGGGACGATGGCGGCCGCAACGAGAGCGCCGCGGGCGATGAGCGTTCCGACGAGCGCATGGAACCGGGCGACCCCTTCCCTCTCCAGCCAGGAGGTGCCGGCCAGAACGCCGACGATCAACGGGAGCCCGACCCAGACTTCGTCACTGTGATGGACGAGCACAGCGAGCCAGCCGTCGCGCGGATGGTCCAGGGCGGGGAGTGTCCGCCCTGTGGCCGAGACCCAAACCGCCACCGCTGGAAGCCAAGCCCACCAGCGGCGAGCGAGTCGCCGGACGTCGGCGCCCGCCACGTCCCAGACGAGGTTGTGTCGAACTCGTTCCATCAATGAGTCACCTGTCCTCTGATCGTGAACCAGTTGAAGCTGTCAGCGGAGAGTCGGAGCTGGAAGCAGGTACCGACAGGTACGTCCTTGGCCAGAGGCTTGGACACGCCGTCCTCGTCCCGGTCCCAACCCGCCGTGTCGCCGATCTGTCCCCCGTCTCCGCAGTTCACCAGCTGGATGTGCACCGAGCTGGGCGGGCCGCCCACGCTGTTGGGTACGTCAGTGATCGAAACCGTGATGGTCCCGCCGTCTTCGTCGGTGACGAGGAACTCCCTGTGGCAGGTTTTCCAGCCCCGTCTCGGGCAGTAGCACGTGTAGTCGTCGACCATGACTCGCCTCCATGGAAGGGTCGGGGGCACCGGGGGTGTCATGAACGGGTTGAGTGTTCGTCTGGCCACCCTACGTAGCGGTCCAAGTGCCAGTCAACGGATTTTCCGTCGAGCTGATCAGCACGAGGTTGAGTCCGGGCCGCGGCCCTCCGGCGAACTGCTGGAGCGCCCCGCCGGCCACGAGACCGCCGAGATCGATGGTGTGCTCAACCCGGCGCGATCGGCCAGGAGGGCCACCTCGGTCTGGGCGTCGACGTCGTCGCCTGACAGGAATACGACTCGACGGCCGTCCGCCCAGGGCCGCCGGCTTGAACTCGGGCGCTCAGACGGGGTTGGTGGCGTCGATCACGATACGGCTGCCCCATTCCGGCAGCCCGTCCAGTGCTTCGGGCAGGCGGTTCCACGGGTCCCGCTCAAGCTGCACGATCCGTTGCTGCTCCTCGGTTGTGGACCCCCGGCCGCCGGCCACTGTCCACCTCGGCCTGGCGCACCCAGTTCCGCAACGTCTCCGTTCCCACGCCCAACTGGCGGGCCACCCGGCCCACCACCCCGTGGCGCTCGCCGGTCTGCTCGATCGTCTCCAACACCATCCGGACAGCCCGCTCCTTCAACTCCGGCGGGTATCTCCGCTGCGACGGGTGCTTGGTCTCTCCCATGATCTCCATCATCCTCCCAAGCGATGGAGCCTCCAGGGAACCCAGGGCGGTTCACCGAGGAGCTCCCGCCCAGCTACAACGTCGCCCCCACCGACATCGTCTACGCCGTGGCCGACATCAGGACAAGGGGCTCCTCGGCGCCTTCCACTGGCGGCTGGTCCCACCAGGCGCCAGGTACCCCGCCCGGCCCACGTCCCATCAACGCCCGGGCCGAGACCCTCCCCGACCGCCCCCTCTTCCGAGATCCTTTCGTCCGCCGCCGTTGCCTCCTCCCCGCCGACGGGTTCTACGAATGGCAGACGACAGCGGACGGAAGGAAGCAGCCCTACTTCATCTCCGCCCGCGACGGCGGGGTCCCCGCCCTGGCCGGCCTGTGGTCACGCCACGACGGGAGAGCACCTCATCACCACCGAGGCCAACGGCGTCGTCGGCCCGCTTCACGACCGCATGCCCGTCATCCTCTCCGCGGAGGCCTGGCACCTCCGGTCTCCGCACATGTGTGGTCGCTACGTGTCCGCTCGGCCCAGGACGAACTCGACCCTGTCGGGCTGCCGGGCACCGGATCGGTGGCGACGAGCCCTTCGACGACGCCTTCGATGAGGGTGCTGTAGGCGCACGCAGTGACTGACCCCTTGGCTTTGCTCACCCCGGGCAAGTTCGCTGGCCATGGTCGATCGAGCCTGAGCATACTGATGCCGCTGGACGCACCAGCTTGAGGAGGCAGGGTGGGGATCGGCACCGAATCCCTGGCCTTCACCGGCGAGCCCACCAGGGTCCGAATGTTCCGGTCGGGTCACCGTCCAGCACCCACCGGACGGCGCCCTCTTCTTCCTCATGCCCGTCGTCGGCTACTGGCGGGAACTCCGGGTCATCATCAGGCGTGCCCGCCGCTGAGACTGCGCGCCCGGCCCGGCGGGCGGTAGGACGCCGGCGTCCGTGTGTGTGAGACCTGCGGCGCGGCGATCGTGGTTATCCGCGCCGTGTCACTCCACTTCGCGGGTCGACCCACGAGGGCCGATACGGGGGCCCGCCAGTCGCCGG
>JBOGFO010000016.1:0-5624 GCA_050743445.1 Acidimicrobiia bacterium | reverse complement strand
GCTCCTCACCGTGTGCATGCAGGACGACGAGCCCCTGGCCCGGCTCCACGCCGCCGCCCAGGCCCGGGGACTCGAGACCCTGGTCGAGGTGCACGACGAGGACGACGTGTGCCGGGTCCGGGCGCTCGGCCTCCGCCCTGACGTCCTGGGCATCAACAACCGGGACATCCTGGTCCGGGAGATCGACGACGGCGACGTGACCGTGACCGAACGGCTGGCCCGGACGGCGCCGCCCGACACGCTGGTTCTGTCGGAGAGCGCCATCTCCGGGCCCGGAGACGCCCGCCGGGCGCGGGCGGCGGGTGCGGACGCCGTGCTGGTGGGCACCTCGATCCTGGTGGCGCCCGATCCCGACGCCGCCATCCGGGCGCTGGTCGACGTCGGCTGGCCGTGACCGTGCGGGTCAAGATCTGCGGCATCACCGACGCCGGGGATGCCCGGATGTGCGTCGAGGAAGGGGCCGACGCCCTCGGCTTCGTGGTCGAGCATCCCCAGGCCAATCCCTGGAACCTCACCCGCAGCCGGGCCGTCGAGCTCATGCGGTCGCTCCCCCCGTTCGTCACCCGGGTGGCGGTGGTCGGGGGCGACGCGGCCTGGATCCTGGGGATCGCCGTCGCCACCGCCCCCCACGCCCTTCAGCTGCACCGGGACGAGACCGAGGAGTGCGTGCGGGAGGTGGCCCGCGGCCTCGAGGGCAGCGGCATCCTGATCGTGAAGGCCCTGCGGATCGACCCCGCGGCGGCCATGCCCGTCTCGCACTGGGTGGATCAGGCCAAGCGCTTCGTCGGGGCCGGCGCCGACGCCATCCTGGTGGATTCGGTGACCGCCGACCGTCCCGCGGGCACAGGCCAGGCGGTGGCCACCGACACGGCCCGGGCGGTGGTCGAGGGCCACGACCGGCCTTCGATCCTGGCCGGCGGCCTGAGCCCCGAGAACGTGGCCGCCACCATCCGGGCGGTGGCGCCCTTCGCCGTCGATGTCATCAGCGCGGTGGAGGACACGTCGCACCGCAAGGTGCGCGAGCGCGTCCGCGCCTTCGTCCGTTCGGCCACAATGCCGGTATGAGCGCGGATGCCGCCCCGCCGGTGGCGGCCATCGACATCGGCACGAACAGCTTCCATCTGGTCATCGCCCGGCCGACCGAGAACAACCGCTTCGAGATCCTGGACCGGGAGAAGGAGGTCGTCCGCCTCGGCTCGGGGTCGGGAGACATGAAGCAGCTCGAACCGGAGGCCATCGAGCGGGGGGTCGCCTGCCTCGCCCGGTTCCGGCGCATCGCCGATTCCTTCGGGGCGGAGATCCACGCCGTCGCCACCAGTGCCGTCCGGGAGGCGGAGAACCGCAACGAGTTCCTCGACGCCGCCCTGGCGACGGCCGGGGTGGCGGTGGAGGTCATCTCCGGTGTCGAGGAGGCCCGGCTCATCCACCTCGGGGTGCTCCAGGCCGTCCCGGTGTTCGACCAGCAGGTCCTGGTCGTCGACATCGGCGGTGGCAGCACCGAGTTCGTCATCGGCCTCGGGGGCGACGTGTTCGACTCCCGCAGCCTCAAAGTGGGGGCGATCCGTATCACCGAACGGTTCTTCCGGAAGGAGCCGGTGAAGAAGAAGGCCCTCGACGACGCCCGGACCTTCATTCGCAGCTATCTGACGCCGGTTCGCCGGATGGTGGCCACCCAGGAAGGCTTCGAGGTGGCTGTGGGCAGCGCGGGCACGATCCTGAACGTGGCCGAGATGGCCGGGGCGCGGCGGGGGGAGGAGCGCCTGCGCCAGCGGGGGAACGCCATGTTCACCGCCGCCGAGCTGGACGAGGTGATCGAGGACCTCGTTTCCCACCCGCGGGCCAGGGACCGGGAGTCGGTGCCCGGCCTCGACCCCCGTCGGGCCGACATCATCCTGGGCGGGGTGCTGGTCCTGGAGCAGGTCTTCCAGGTGCTCGGCATCAAGGAGATGGTCGTCTCCGACTTCGCCCTCCGGGAGGGCGTGCTCCTCGACGTCCTGCAGCGGCGGCAGGCCGGAACCCTCGGCCACCTGCGGGATCTCCGCTTCGCCAGCGTGCAGCACCTGGCCGCCCTGACGCCGGACGAGCGTCCCCACTGCGAGCGCATCGCCGCGCTGTCGTTGCAGCTCTTCGAGGAGACCCAGCACCTGCACGGCCTCCCCGAGGAGTGCCAGGAGTGGCTCGAGGCGGCCGCCCTGCTGTGCAACGTCGGGCTCGTCATCAGCCACGACCGCCACCACCTGCACAGCTACTACGTCATCCGCAACACCGAGCTGCTCACCGGCTTCACCGACCATGAGATCGAGGTCATCGCCCTGGTCGCCCGGTACCACCGCAAGTCGGCGCCGAAAACCCGCCACCCCGAGTACGCCCGGCTGGCCGAGGCCGACCAGCACGTCGTCCGCGTGCTGGGCGGGCTGCTGCGGGTGGCGGCCGGGCTCGACCGGACCCGGTCGATGGCGGTCACCCGGATCCAGGCCAAGGGGGGTGGGAACGGCTCCCCGCTGCGCATCGTCGTCGAGACCGAGCCGGACGCCGACGCCGACCTCGAGCTCTACTCGGCCCGCAGCCGCCAGGACCTCCTCGCCGAAGCCCTTGGCGTCGAGGTCCTCATCGAGGCCCGGAAGCCCAGGAACCGCCGGGGGCGCAAGCCTAACGAGCTGCAGACCCACCCATCGGTCGGATGAGCTCGTTCCCCGCCCTCCGGCTGCCGTTCTCCGCCCTCGGGCTGATCGCCTACGGACCGGCCAAGACCGGACCGGAGTCGGCCTGGAACATCGTCATCGGTGTGGTGCTGATCCTGGTGTTCGCCGGGGTCTTTCTCGGGCTCCGCGCCCGGGGGCGCCGCGCTGAGCGCCGGCAACCACCGCTCAGCTGACCCGTCGTCAGCCCGCCGGGCTTCCGGCGGCCTGCCGCCGGCGCGAGGATGACCAGGTGACGCCCGACGCGGTGACGGACACAGTCGAAGCCGCCCTCGGAGCGGTCGATGATGTGCAGCGGCGGTTCAACGCCTTCACCTCGGTGTTGGCCGAGGAGGCCAGGGCCAGGGCTCGGGAGCTCGACCGGAGCATGACCGGCGGTCCGCTCCACGGCGTCCCCGTCGTCGTCAAGGACCTGTTCGACGTGGCCGGCGCACCGACCACCGGCGGCTGCGCCGCCTACGAGGGAAGGGTGGCCACCTCGGACTCCGACGTGGTGACCATGCTCGAGGCGGCGGGTGCAGTCGTGGTGGCCAAGACCAACCAACACGAGCTGGGCGCGGGTGCCACCGGCCTCATCTCGGCCACCGGCCCGACCTGGAACCCCTGGGGCGAGCGGCGTATCCCCGGCGGCTCGTCGTCGGGGTCAGCGGCCGCCGTCGCCGCGGATGCCGTCCCTCTCGCCATCGGTTCCGACACCGGCGGTTCGATCCGCATGCCGGCGTCGTTCTGTGGGATCACCGGCCTGAAGCCGACCCATGGCCGGATCAGCCTCCGGGGTGCGATGCCCATGAGCCCCGCCTACGACACCTCCGGCCCCATGGCCCGCACGGCCGCGGAGTGCGCCGTCGCGTTCCGCGTCCTCACGCCGTCCAGCTTCGTTCCGACCTTGCCCGCGCGGGCGCTCCAGGATCTGCGCATCGGTCTCCCTGATCCCTTCTTCGCCCAGCTGCACCCCGAGACCCGGGCGGCCGTCGACCGGGCCGCCGCCACCTTCGAGAACCTCGGTGCGGCTGTGGAACCGCTCCCGGGCCCGGGCATCGACGACGGCTGGCTCGGGTTCCGCCACGTGTGGGCGGACGTGGCCCACCTGCACGAGGGCATCGTGGGCGACGCCCGGGTATCACCCGACGTGGCCGACCTCATCGAGGCCGGCCTACGCCTCTCGGGCACGGAGTACGCCGCCTCGATGGCCCGGGCGCGCGCCACCCGCCTCGAGTTCGAGGACGCGCTCCGGCTTTTCGACGCCTTGCTCGTCCCCTGCACCCCGTACCCTGCACCCCGGGCGGACGACGACGTCGTGGCCGTCGAAGGAGGGACCCTCGACGTCCACAAGGGGTCACCATCGCGGCTCACCGTCCCGGTGAACGAAGCGGGCCTTCCCGCCGTGGCCTTTCCCGTGGGGCTGTCGGTGGAGGGCCTCCCCCTGGGGGCGCAGCTCATCGGCCGGCCCTACGACGAGGAGACGCTGCTGGCGGCGGTGGCATCGTTCCAGACGGCCACCGACCACCACGAGCACCGGCCGTCGGCTCAGGAGTGAAGCTCTGAAGCTCTAGTACCCGAGCTCTAGTACCCGGTGGTTGACGTCGTCGGGTACGCCTGCGCCGGGCCCGGTGAAGACGACTTTGCGGTCGAGGTCCCACCCGGCCCGAAGGCCAAACCGGCCAGCAGCAGCCCGGCACCGAACGCGATCAGCTTCCTCCGAACGTTCATTGCAACCTCCCTGAAGTCGGGAAAGAGCCCATGCGCTCCTTCCCGGCGGGAGTGGATCGGAAACAGGCCCGGGCGAGGTCGACGAGATGAACACCCAGCGCCCTTCATCCGACGATGCGACGCCAAGGCTGGTCGGTAGGCTGGAGTGTGGCACGGGCCCGTAGCTCAGTTGGACAGAGCAGCGCCCTTCTAAGGCGACGGTCGGGGGTTCGAATCCCTCCGGGCCTGCAAAGCGCACCCTTCCGTGCCTGGGCGTGGTTGTAGAGGCACAACTAGGGGTGCGGCAGGGCTCGGGATTCCACCGGCTCCTCACCGAGTTGAGAGACAAACTCAAAGAGCCGGTCAGGGTCAACGAATGATTGGGCTCGGCAGGTCCCGGTCATCTGGTTGTTTCCGGGGCTCGTGATCCGCAGAGTTCTGCCCGAAGCCGACAGCTCTGACACCAGTAGGTAGTAGCACTCATCAGTGTCCGGGCAGTAGATCGCGACCGCGTCGTAATCGCCAGGGTGGTGGCGGCGGTAGTGGGTGCCGTTCCGGTCGTTCCAGCTGCTCCGAGTGAACACGGTCACCGTTCCTCGTCATCCGGCGGTACTTCACCGAGACCTTGGCCATGACGCCCCGAGGATGGATGGCAATGAGGTCGAACGGGAGATGCTCGCTGACTGGAAGCGCGACCTGGATCTCGTGTTTGCGAAGAGCAGCCAGAACACAGCCCAGACCAATATCCCCTTTGCCCTTCGTATGGTGCCCCATGTTCACCCCCAGCATCGGGCTGAAACCCGTCTGACTGGATCGTAACTGGGGGGTGTGACGGCTCTCCCCCGTCTCCCGCAGCCGCGCCCGGTTCTCTTCGCCGAGACCGCCGTTGACACGGCGAGGCCTGTATCGACCCCCGGCGCCCTTCCGGTGCGCCAGACTGTGCAGGTGCGCATCTCGGTCAAGGTCGACTACGCCGTGCGGGCCATGGCGCAGCTCGCCTCCGAGGACGACACCGACCCGGTCAAGGCCGAGACGATCTCCAAGGCTCAGGACATCCCGCTGAAGTTCCTGCTCGGGATCCTCTCCGACCTCAAGCGAGCCCGGCTGCTGCGCAGCCAGCGGGGGGCGGAGGGCGGCTACTGGCTGGCCCGGCCCGCCACCGAGATCTCCCTGGCCGACGTCATCCGGGCCATCGACGGCCCGCTGGCCAACGTGCACGACTCGAGCCTGGCCTCG
>JBOGFO010000015.1:0-6217 GCA_050743445.1 Acidimicrobiia bacterium | reverse complement strand
TCCTGGAAGGCGCGAACGTCGTGTCCACGGCCCTGGAGGCAGGGGCCGACCTGGAGGCGCTCTACGTGGCCCCCGGAGCCGAGGCGGCCTGCCCGGAGCTCCTGGCCCTGGCCTCGGCGCGCGGGCTCGAGGTGCTCCGGCTGGCGTCCGGGGTCCTGGAACGGGTCTCCGACACCGTGACCCCCCAGCCCGTGCTGGCCGTCGCCCGGCGGCGGCCGCCGATCCTGGGCGAACTGGCCGGAGCCGACCTGGTGGTCGTGGGGGTCGACGTGCGGGACCCGGGCAACGCCGGCACGCTGGTGCGCAGCGCCGAGGCGGCCGGTGCGCAGGGGGTAGTGTTCTGTCGCGGCTCGGTGGACGTGACCAATCCCAAGACGGTCCGCGCCTCGGCCGGAGCACTCTTCCACGTGCCGGTCGTCGAAGGCGGTGACCCGCAGGAGGTGCTCGGTGTGCTCGGAGACCTGGGTCTGGTGCGCATGGGCGCTTCGGCGCGCGGCGGCGTGGCGCCCGACCAGGCGGATCTCACCCGACCCGTCGCCCTCGTCTTCGGCAACGAGGCCCATGGCCTGCCCGCCGACCTCCGAGGCGTCCTCGACGGGCACCTCACGATTCCGATGCCCGGCCGGACCGAATCCCTCAACCTCGGGATGGCCGCCGCCATCCTCCTCTACGAGGCGTACCGTCAGCGCCGGCCCCGGGAGACGGGGGTCGCCCCCGACGTGAGATGACCGCCGGCCCCGAACTTCTCGACGAGCTGCCCGATGCCGTCGTCGTCCTCGACGAGCATCGGGCCATCGCCGCGCTCAACGACGCCGCCGTGGACCTCCTCGGCCGGCCGGCCAAGGAGCTGCTCGGCGCCCCCGCCGACGACGTCCTCGCCCCCCGCGGCCGCGACGGCCGCCTGGTGTGGGCCGACGGCTGGCCCCGGGCCGCCCACCTGTTGCGGGTGAGCCGCATCCCCGAGCAGGAAGTGGAGGTCACCACCGTCTCCGGCCGGGTCCGGGTGGCGGTCACGGGCCGGTACCGGCGGGACGGCCAGGGCCGCCTCGTCGGGGTCGTGCTCCTCCTGCGTCCGGTGTCGCGCCGGGCCAACCTGGCCGCCTCCGGCGTCGAGGTGGTCTCCACCGTGTCCCACGAGCTGCGCTCCCCGCTCACCTCGGTGAAGGGCTACACCTCGCTGCTCCTCAACCGCTGGGACCGTCTCGACGACGACCAGAAGCGGTCGATGCTCGAGCAGGTCCAGCATGACGCCGACCGCGTCACCCGGCTCATCACCGAGCTGCTCGACATCTCCCGGCTGGAGACGGGCCGGCTGCGGCTGCGCTGCCAGATGGTGGACATCGCCGAGCTGGCCGGCACCATCGTGGAGAAAGTCGGAATCGCCTACCCGGATCTGGATGTGGCCATGAAGTTCCCGCCCGACCTGCCCCGGGTGTACGCCGACCCGGACAAGGTCGAGCAGGTGCTCACCAACCTCCTCGAGAACGCGGCCAAGTACGCCGACGGCCCCGACGTTCGCCTGGAGGGCAGCTACGACGAGGGCCGCCAGGAGCTGACGGTGGCGGTCCACGACGTGGGCAAGGGCATTCCGGCCGCCGAGCTGCCCCGCCTGTTCAACAAGTTCTTCCGGGGCTCGGAGGGAGGACGCCCCTCGGGATCGGGGCTCGGGCTCTACATCGCCCGCGGCCTGGTCGAGGCCCATGGCGGACGCCTGGCGGCCTCCAGCCGGCTGGGCGAGGGCTCGACGTTCACCTTCACCCTGCCCACGGACAGCTTCGAACGGGCCATGAGCGAGGGTGACCGATGACCCTCACCGACCTGCAGGCCACGCTCGACGCCGAGCTGGCCCGGGGTCGCAAGGAGGCCGATGGCCTCGACGACGCCGACGCGATCGAGGCCCTGGAACGCTCCCTCACCGGGAAGCGCTCACCGCTCTCCGAGGTGCACCAGGCGATCAAGGCGCTCTCGCCCGAGGAACGTCCGGCGGCGGGGCAGGCCATCTCGTCGTTCAAGACCGAGGTGGCCGCCCTCCTCGAGTCCCGGCGGGCCGCCCTGACCGACGGCGGGCCGGGCCGGGAATGGCTCGACCTCACCCTTCCCGGCCGGGAACGGGCCCGGGGTCACCTCCACCTCATCACGCAGGTCCAGCGCGAGCTCGAGGACGTCTTCCTCGGTCTCGGCTACGAGGTGGCCGAAGGTCCCGAGGTGGAGACCGACTGGTACAACTTCGAAGCCCTCAACATGCCCGCCGCCCACCCGGCCCGCTCCATGTGGGACACCCTCTACGTGAAGCTCGGCCGGCCCGAGCCCGGGGTCGGGGGTGCCCCCGAGTACCCAGTCGTGCTCCGCACGCACACCTCGCCGGTGCAGATCCGGGTCATGGAGAGCCGGCCCCCGCCCGTGTACACGGTGATGCCGGGGCGCTGCTACCGCCGCGACACCCTCGACGCCCGGCACTCGCCCGTGTTCCACCAGATCGAGGGCCTGGCCGTCGACACCGGCATCACCTTCGGTGATCTGGCCGGGACCATCGACGCCTTCACCCGGTCCTACTTCGGGCCGGGCCACACCGCCCGGTTGCGGCCCAGCTACTTCCCCTTCACCGAGCCCTCGGCGGAGTTCGAGGTCACCTGCTTCGCCTGCGACGGGGCAGGCTGCTCGGTGTGCTCGAAGACGGGATGGATCGAGCTCGGGGGCTGCGGGATGGTCGACCCCAACGTCTTCCTCGCCGTGGGCTACGACCCCGAGGAGGTGACCGGCTTCGCCTTCGGCTTCGGCCTGGAGCGCATGGCCATGCAGCGGTACGGGGTGGAGCACATCAAGGCGTTCTTCGAGAACGACGTCCGCTTCCTGAGGCAGTTCTGAGGAAGGTGGCCCCGTGAAAGCCCCGCTGTCGTGGCTCCGCGACTTCGCCCCCATCGAGGGGACGGCCGGTGACCTGGCCGACGTCCTCAACCGGATCGGGCTCATCGTCGAGGGCATCGCCGAGCCGGGACGGGAGTTGGGCGGGGTCCGGACCGTGCGGGTCGAGGCGGTGGAGAAACACCCCGACGCCGACCGGCTCGTCCTCGTCGAGATCGACACCGGCACCGAGCGGGCCCGGGTGGTGTGCGGCGCCAGCAACTTCGGTCCCGGTGACGTCGTGCCCTGGGCCGCCCCCGGGGCCGTCCTTCCCGGGGGGTTCGAGATCTCCCAGCGGAAGATCCGGGGCCAGGTCTCGGACGGGATGCTGGCCTCGGGCCGGGAGCTCGGCATCTCCGACGACCACGAGGGCATCCTCATCCTGGGTCCCGAGACCCCCCTCGGGGTCGACGTGCGGGAGGCCCTCGGCCTGGACGACGTGATCTTCGACCTTGAGATCACGCCCAACCGGCCCGACGCCATGTCGGTGGCCGGAGTCGCCCGTGATCTGGCGGCCGCCCTCGGGCTGCCCTTCACGCTGGCCGAACCGGTCGCCGCCGGTGAGGAACCGCCGGTGGGGGAGTGGGCCACCCTCGCCGTGGATGCCCCCGACCGCTGCCCCCGCTACGTGGCCCGGGTCGGGCGGGTGACGATGGGTGCTTCTCCCCGGTGGCTGGTCCAGCGGCTGGTCAAGGCCGGCCTCCGGCCCATCTCCAACGTGGTCGACGTCACCAACTACGTCCTCCTGGAACGGGGCCAGCCGCTCCACGCCTTCGACCTCGGCCTGCTCGGCGGGCGCGGCATCGTCGTCCGCCTGGCGGGCGACGGCGAGTCGATCACCACCCTCGACGGTGTCGAGCGGGCCCTCTCCGCCGACGACCTCCTGATCTGTGACGCCGAGCGCGTGCCCCAGGCGGTCGCCGGGGTCATGGGCGGGGGCGGATCCGAGGTGGGCGACGCCACCACCGAGGTGCTGCTCGAGTCGGCCTACTTCTCGCCCGAGGGGATCCTGCGCACCTCGAAACGCCTGGGGCTGCGCACCGAGTCGAGTGCCCGGTTCGAGCGGGGCGTCGATCCCAACGGTGTCTCCGCCGCCGCCGACCGGGCCTGGGAGCTCTTCACCCAGGTGGCGGGCGGCCAGGTGGCCGCCGGTGTGCTCGACGCGTATCCCCAGCCCGTCGAGCCGGCCCGGATCCGCCTGCGCACCGCCCGGGTCAACGACGTGCTCGGTACGGAGCTCGACACCGAGCGGGTCCGCGGCTACCTCGAGCCTCTGGGCCTCGTGGTGGCGCCCGACGACGTTCCCCTCGACGACCAGCTCGACCTTGTCGTCCCGACCTACCGCCCTGACATCGAGCGGGAGATCGACCTCATCGAGGAGGTGGCCCGCCACCACGGGTACAACAACATCGTCCGCACCCTGCCCCGCCAGGCCGAGCCCGGGGCCGGGCTCACCCCGGTGCAGCTGAGCCGGCGCCTGGTGCGCGAGACGCTGCTGGGGGCGGGCCTGGACGAGGCCACGACCTTCTCGCTCCTCTCCCCGGCCGATCTGGCGGCGGCCGGGTTCCCGGCCGAGGGCATCGAGCTGGAGAACCCGCTCCGGGCCGAGGAGTCGCTCCTGCGACCGGCCCTCCTCCCGGGACTGTTGCGGGTGGTGGCCTTCAACGCCGGCCAGGGCCAGGCCGATGTGGCCCTCTTCGAGGTCGGCCACGTCTTCCTCCCCCCGCCGCCGGACCAGACGTTGCCGGACGAGCGGGAGTACCTGGCCGGGGTCCTCGCCGGTGCAGTGCGCCGCCTGCCCCACGAGCCGGACCGGTCGGTCGATGGGCACGACGCCGTCGGTGTCGTGGACGTGCTGGCCCAGGCACTCGAGCTCGAGGGCTGGCGCCTCGCGCCCGCGGACGGGCCCGGCTTCGCCCCCGGCCGGGCGGCGGCCGTCCTGGTGGGGGACGAGCAGTGCGGGCTGGTGGGTGAGATCGATCCCGGGGTGCTCGCCCGCCAGGGGATCACGGGCCCGGTGGCCGCCTTCGAGCTGGACCTGTCCGCCCTGCTCGGGACGCCCCGGCGCGAGCGCCGGTCCGTCACCCCGTCGCGGTTCCCGTCGAGCTCGGTGGACCTGGCCTTCGTGGTCGACGAGCCCCTCCCGGCCGGATCGGCCGAGGCCACCCTGCGCCAGGCGGCCGGGGAGTGGTGCGAGGAGGTGCGCCTCTTCGACGTCTTCCGTTCCGATGCCCTCGGGGAGGGCAGCAAGAGCCTGGCCTTCGCCCTGCGCTTCCGGGCGCCCGACCGCACGCTCACCGACGCCGACGTGGGGGCGGTGCGGGACCGGTGCATCCAGGCCATGGCCTCTGCCCACGGCGCCACGCTGCGGGGCTGACCGAGGTTCCGTGGCCGGCTTCGTGCACCGCCGCCGGCCGGTGTACGCCGACGTCGACCAGCAGGGCGTGGTCTTCCACGGGCACTGGCTGGCCTACTTCGACGACGCCATGACCCGCTTCGTCGACTGGCTCGGGTTTCCGCCCAAGGCCACCTTCGCCGGTCACTTCGACGTGATGGTGGTGAAGGCGTCCCTGGAGTGGTCAGGCCCCGCCGGATTCGACGACGAGGTTGACATCGAGGTGGAGCCGGTCCGGCTCGGCACCGCGTCCTTCGACCTGCGCTACACCGCCTCGGTGGCAGGGGCCACGGTCTGCACCGCGGTGGTGACGTATGTGTCGGTCACTCCGGGCACGCCGCAGGCGACTCCGATCCCCGAAGACGTCCGGGCCAAGCTCGAGGCTCAGCTCGCCGGCGCCTAGCCCTAGCCTAGAGGGGCGGGATCACGGCACGCCCTCGGAGCTCTCGCAGTTGGAGGCGTGGTCGGCGTTGAGGCCGCCGTTGCAGGAGTCGGTGTCGGGCCCGCCGTCAAGACGGTCGTTCCCGCCGTTGCCGAACAGCGTGTCGTCCCCGTTGCCGCCGGCGAGCCGGTCGTTCTCGTTCCCGCCGCGCAGCCGGTCGGAACCGTTCCCGCCGTCGATGAAGTCCATGTCGGCGCCGCCCTGGATGTCGTCGTCCCCGTTGCCCCCGGAGACGGCGTCGTTGCCCGAGCCGCCTTCCAGCGTGTCGTTGCCGTCGTCGCCGCAGATGACGTCGTTGCCGCCGCCGCCGTCGATCCGGTCGTTCCCGGACAGGCCGGCGATCACGTCGTCGCCGGGGGTGCCGTTGAGGACGTCGTCACCGGGGGTGCCGACGATGGTGGCGGCCTGGCCGAGGCAGCTGGCCGACTGCGCTCCGGCGGTCGTGGCCGGCAGGGTGATGGCCAAGAGGAGTGAGGTGG
>JBOGFO010000014.1:0-6599 GCA_050743445.1 Acidimicrobiia bacterium | reverse complement strand
CCGCTGAGCTGCGCCAGCGGGCGGACGCCGTCGAGGCGGGCGAGGCCCAGCTCCGCCAGGCCGCCGCCAGCGCCCTGGCCGGTGCCTTCTCCGGCTTGTTGGCGCCCCTGGCGGCCATCGGTCCGGTCGCCAGAGCCTCGACCGGTGATCAGCGTCGCCGGGCGGTGGCCGACGCCACGCGGCTCATGGAGGAGCTGCGCCCCGGTGGGGTCTTCGACCTGGCCGACTTCGACAAGGGACGCAAGCTGCTGGCCGAGGCGGAACACGCCTCGACGGGAGACCCCCGCTACGCGGCTGCCTTCTTGCGGTCCCTGGGCCCTGACAACCTGCGCTGGCTCATCGAGCACGGCCGGCTCGACCCCTGTGTGCTGGGGGCGCTGGTGGCCCGGGGATCCCAGGCGGGGGTCGGCGTCGACTTCCTGACCAGGACGTTGGGCACCGACCGCTTCGACGCTCCCGGGCGGGCCGCGCTGCTGTCGGCCTGCCCGTGTCCGACGGCCCTGTTCCACCCCACCTGGGTGGAACGGATGACGGTCACGCTCCTCACCGGGCGCGACCCCCCGGGCAAGGGCGACCCCCGCAAGTGGTACCGCGAAGCCGCCGCCAACCTGCTCGCCACCCACCCCGCCGGCGCCATCCGGTTCATCAACCGCCACCAGACACTGGCCTGCCGCACCCTGTTCTCCCACGACGACAAAGGGGGCCGGGCCGCCCAAGCCGCCGTGGACGAGATGCTCCTGGACCCCCCGGCCGGCCAACAGAAACAAGCCGAAGACGCCCTCGAACGGGTCGTTGTCTGCGCCGCAGGCAACGAGTTCAGCCCCGAAGGTAAACAAGCCCTGGCCCGGCTGCTGGCCCGCCCAGACACGCTCCAGAGCGTCGCGCTCCAGCTGACGCGGCTTGGGAAGTCCTTTCCCGCCGGACTCCGGGGGTTCGGCGTCCCTCACGACGCGCTACAAGACCTGCTCTCCGACCTGATGGTGGACGACGCGTCGCGTCGAACGCTGCTGGATGCCGCCAACCGGTTCGCGGCGGAGAAGCTGCAGTTCTTCCTGGCCGACCCGGACGCTCCAGGGAGGAGCATCGCCTTGTCGGAGGCGGGGGCTGCGTTCGGGACGCTCGCCTCCCGCTCCTACTCCCTCGAAGCGGCCCTCGACGTGCGAAAGATGGCCGCCGACACCGCCAGGAACTTAGTGGGGGCGGTGGCGGGCGCCGCCCTCGAGCTGGCCAAGGCCCACCCGGTCGTGTCCCTGGCGGTGGAGGGCGGCTCCGCCATCCTCTTCGACGTGGGCGAGGCGTCAGCCGAACAGCAGCAGCTCGAGCAGGAGCTCCAGGCGGAACGTGCATCGGCCCGGGGCCGCGAGCGCCTGAGAGGGGACCTGACCCGCAACCTGGAGCACCTCACCTACGTCTCCGTCCTCACCAACCCGGACCAGCGGGCGGCGCTGGGCCTGCGGCTCTCTCCGGCCGACCTGCCGGCCGAGGTGCCCGCGGACCTCAACCTCAGCGTGGCGAGCCGGGAGGAGTGGGTGCGGAACCTCTTCGACGACGAGGGCCGGCTCACGGTCCCGCAGCCTTCGGACCCCGGCCGGTGGAATTCATTCCTCGGCTGGGCACAAACCGTGAACCCCGAGCTCATGGACCGGGTCCGCGGGCTCACCGGTCCGATGTTCGACGCCTTCGATCTCGCGAGGCGGGCATGAGCCGGCATTCCCGGGTCGGCCTATGCCTGGCGCTCCTCCTCGTCGCCAGCTGCGACCGGGGCCCGGGCGACCCACCCGGGCTGGAGGAGGCGGGGCCGCTCGTCGCCGAGTTCGCCCAGCTGGCCAAAGGCCTCGACACCCTGGCACCGGCCCTGGCCGCCCGAAGTGGCGAATCCAAGCTTTCCGGTGCCGACGTCGACAGTCTCACCAGGGTCGGCGAAGCCGCCCGGAAGGTTCTCAACGCTGCCGAACCAGAGGGTTCAGCCGGAGTCCAAGCGGTCCGGCGCGCCCTGGCGGACGCTGCCTCCGACGTCGTCCGGCACCTCGTCTCCGCCGCCGGGGGATATGGCGAAGGGCCCGGCAGAATGGTGCTCACTGCACCCGCCACGATCGCCTTCGACACCGACGCCGAGCCGCCTCGGTTGGATAGTGACCGCTCGCCGGAAGGCATGGCGCGAGGACGAGAGCGGCTCCGCGGCGACCTCACCCAGGAGATCGAACACTTCGTCTACGTGGCCCTGCTCGCCAATCCTGATACCCGCGCCGCGCTAGCCCCCCGCGTGGCCCCGGACGACCTGCCCGCCGAGGTGCCCCCGGATAGGAACCTGCCGGTGGCTACCCGGGAGGAGTGGGCTGATGAGCTCTTTGACGACCACGGCCGGCTCGTGATCCCCAGTCCCTTCGACGGAATCGGTTGGACGTCCTTCCTCGGGTGGGTGGAAGCAGTCAACCCAACGCTCGTGGACCCGGTCAATGATCTGACCAGCCCGGCCTTCCGGGCCGTCCGGTAGGGCGATCATCGGACCTGACACTCAAATGACCGGTTTCCGACCTCAAGGATTCCGATGTTCGCCTTCGACCTTGCGAGGCCAGGATGAGCCGGCGTTCCCGGTGCCTGGCGCTTCTCGTCGTCGCCGGCTGCGACCCGGGCTGGGTTTGCTCCACCTATGGCCGCGACCGGCACACGCTCCCCTACGGCGGTCCGGGCGCACCCCAGACAAGACCAACGGCCGGGCTAGCCTCAGCGGTGATGCGTATCGCCACCTGGAACGTCAACTCGCTCAACGCCCGCCTGGGCCGGGTGGAGGAGTGGCTCGAGTACGCCCGGCCCGACGTCCTGTGCATGCAGGAAACCAAGCTGGCCGACGAGCAGTTCCCGGTGATGCCCTTCTCGGCCCTGGGTTACGAGGTCGCCTTCCACGGCGAGGGCCGCTGGAACGGGGTGGCCATCGCCTCCCGGGTCGGGATCGACGACGTCGTCGCCGGCTTCTCCCCCGGGCCCGAGCCCGAACCGGTCGAGGCCCGCTTGATGGCCGCCACCTGCGGCGGAGTCCGGGTCTCCAGCCTCTACGTCCCCAACGGCCGGTCCATCCCCTCGGAGCACTACGACCGCAAGCTCGAATGGCTGGCCCGGGTGGCGGGCTGGCTGAAGGAGAACCACCAGCCCTCCGACCAGCTGGTGCTGTGCGGCGACTTCAACATCGCTCCCGCGGACCGCGACGTCTACGACCCGAAGAAGTTCGTGGGCTCCACCCACGTGAGCGGCCCGGAGCGGGAGGCCCTGGCCGAGCTGTGCCGCTTCGGGCTCGTCGACGGGTTCCGCCAGCTCTACCAGGACCCGAGGCTGTTCACCTGGTGGGACTACCGGGCCGGCGACTTCCACTCCGGCCGGGGCATGCGCATCGACCTCATGCTGCTGACCGAGCCGCTGGCCAAGCAGGTTACCTGGGGCCTGGTCGACCGCAACATGCGCAAGGGCCCGAAGGACCGGCCCCCGTCGGACCACGCTCCCCTGTTCCTGGACCTCGACCTGTAACGCGTTCGTTCAGTAACGCGTTAGCCCTGGTCCTCCCCCGCTGGTGTCGACATTTCGTGCACGGGTCACCTCTCGTTGAGCGAGGACCGCAACGAAGGAACCGCGACGCCTGCCCGTTCTTGCGTTCTTCAGCAACACACCATGTTCCGCAGGAACGCCGGAAAGTGGTTGGTAGCGCAGGACCCCACTTCTTGCGCTCCTCAGGAACACACGGTGTTCCGCAGGAACGCCGGAACGGGAACGGGCCCGGAAAGGAGCGCTACCCGGACTCCTGGAGCTCGAACCGGCGTTGCGGATCGGGGCCAGGTGGGCTCGGCCCGATGGTCGCCACCTCCGCCGGGGGCGTCGGGGCGCGGGGCGGGGGTCGGATTGGTAGCTGGCCCGTAGCCTCCGCAGCCGGTCGGCCACCAGTACCCGGCTCACGTCCTCGTTCCACAACATGGCGCCTCCTTCCGGTCTGTCTCTGCTGACCAGGCTGCGCCTCTGAGGTAGGCGGCCACATCCGGCGTCCGCCTCATTCCCGGGTGGCCACCGCCTCAGATCGGGGGTCGCTCCTAAGGTGGGGCCGTGCTCGATGCGGAGCTGCGCCGGCGGGTGGAGGAGGCCCCGGTCGCCCGGCTGGCCACGGTGGATGCCGAGGGCCGGCCCCGGGTGGTGCCCTGCTGCTTCGCCCTCGTCGGTCACGTCGCCTACTCAGCGGTGGACCACAAGCCCAAGCGGACGTCGCGTCTGGCCCGGCTGACCGACATCGAGACCAACCCGTCCGTGTCGCTGGTCGTCGACCACTACGAGGACGACTGGTCCGCGCTGTGGTGGGTGCGCCTCGACGGCACCGCCCGGGTGGTCGAGGAGGGCCCCGACTGGCAGCGGGGCGTCGACGTGCTGGTGGCCAAGTACCCCCAGTACCGGGAGCGCCCGCCCACGGGCCCCGTCATCGTCGTCGCGGTGGAGCGCCTGGTGGGCTGGTCGGCCACCTGACCTCAGTCGCCTACGACCCCGCCGGTGACCCGGGCGGGTCCCAGCCGAGGAGCTCCTTCTCCGCCCGCCAGACCGCCTGCGTCGCCTCCTGGAACGCCAGCCGGGCCGCCTGGAGGGCTTCCTCCGGGGCCGGCGTGGGCGTCCAGCGGCCCTTCACCGGCTCGATCACGGTGAGCGCTTCGAGCGCCTGGGAGGCGTTGCGGACGCGTTGATGGGCCCGGTGGAGCCGGTGGCGCTCGTCCTCGGAGAGGTCCTCAGGCCGGCGCGGCTCCACGTCAACCGCCGAGAGCCTGGGTGATGACGGCCACCATCTCGTCTTCGGTCTGGCTGCGCTGGTCGACGCCGGCGATGCCCTGCTCGTCGGCCAGGGCCTGGAGCTCGGGCTTGGTCATCGAGGCCAGCTTCTCCCGCCGGGCGCGGTGCTGGGCCTCGACCAGCGCGTCGATCTTGGCGCCGGCCTCCCTCAGTCCCTCCTGCACCTGGACGAGGTCCTCTGCTGCTCCCTCACGGGGGGCAAGGGCCTTCTGTCAACATCCTGGTTCGCCGGGATGACCGCAGCAGTCCTTGAGCGTCGTCAGCTTCCTCAGGTTGTTGACGATGGCCTTGCGGACCCGGGTGTCGAGCGGCGCGTCGTAGTCGTCGAAGTTCTTGCGCAGATCACGGAAGCTGGGGCGAGCCATCGCCTCACCTTACGAGATGGTCGAGCGGCGGGCCGGAGCCGTGATCTCCTCCTGGAAGGCCTTCGGGGCGTACGAGCGCGGGTAGAGGCGGGCGTAGAGCGGCGCCAGCTCGGGGTGGGTCTCTCCGAGCCAGCCCAGGTAGTGCTCCCGGACGCCGGGCCGGAGGTGGAGCACGATCGGGCTCACCGACACCGCCCCCGCCGCCCGGGCCGCCGCCGCCACCTCCGCCACCTGCTCGGGGGCGTCGGAAAGTCCGGGGAGGATCGGCGCCAGCAGGACGCCGGTGGTGATGCCGGCCTCGTTCAGGCGGGCCACCGCCTCGAGGCGCCGGCGGGGATGGGGCGTCCCCGGTTCGGTCTCCTTCCACACCCGCTCGTCGACGGTGCCGATCGAGAAGGCGGCCTGCACCCGCGTGCGCTGCGCCGCTTCCTTGAGGACATCGAGGTCGCGCAGGATGAGCGTCGACTTGGTCAGGATCGAGAACGGGTTCCGGGCCTGGGAGAGGACCTCGATGATCCCCCGGGTGAGGCGGTACTTGCCCTCACATCGCTGGTAGGGGTCCGTGTTCGTCCCCATGGCGATCGACTCGCCGCTCCACTTCTTCGACGCGACTTCGGCCCGAGTCCGTTCCACGGCGTTGATCTTCACCACGATCTTGCGGTCGAAGTCCTCGCCGATGTTGAGGTTCAGGTACTCGTGCGTCGGACGAGCAAAACAAAATTTGCAAGCATGGGAGCATCCTCTATAGGCGTTGATGGTGAAGCGGAAGGGCATACGGGACGCGGCGGGGACCTCGTTGATGATCCGCTTGGCCCGGACCTCGAGGAATTCGAAGCCGCGAAACTCGCCGTGGCCGGCGCGCCAGCCGGTGGGCTCGTCGAAGAGCCGTTGCTGGCCGGCGTCCTCCTCCTCGGCCAGACGCCAGCGCAGCTCGGTCCGCCCGCTCCCGTTCATGCGGGTCAGGCTAACCGAACGTACGTTTGAATTACAAGCGCGTTATCCGCTCTTGTTGGGGCCGGCCCTATCCACGGAGATCCGGACGAGCACCCGCTGCTCCTTCTCCATGGCGGCCCGGTACTCGTCCCAGTTCTCGTGCTCGCCCGCCACCCGGCGGAAGTACTCGACCAGGCCCTCCATGGCCTCGGGCAGCGAGACGATGTCGGCCTGCCCGTCGACCTGGACCCACGGACCCCACCAGTTCTCGGTGAGCACGAGGACCGCCGCCCGCGGGTCCCGACGGAGGTTCTTCACCTTCATGGCCGTCTCCCGGCTGGAGACGACGACCATGCCTTCGGGATCGACGTCGGCGGCGACGGGGGACATCTGGGGGCTGCCGTCAGCCCGGTAGGTGGCCAGCACCGCCCGGTGGTTCTTGCTGATGAACTCGCGTGCCTCGTTGGCGTCCATGACGCCACGCTAGTG
>JBOGFO010000013.1:0-5435 GCA_050743445.1 Acidimicrobiia bacterium | reverse complement strand
GCCTGGACCTGCGTTCCGTCGGCGGTGGGCTCGACCACGGGGTCCGGACCGGTGATGGAGACCTCGGGCGGAAGGTCGCCGTCCTCGATGGTGACCACGCCACCGGCCTTGGCGCCGAGCTCGGAGTTGGTGGGAGCCGACAGGGTTACGACGAGCACCTCCGGGTCCTCGTCAAGGTCGTCCGGGAGCGCCTCGACGGGGATTCTCCTGGTGGTCTGTCCGGCGGGGAACGTGAGGGTCCCGTTGGCCTGGGCCCGGTAGTCGACGTCGACGGTGGCGTCGGTGGTGGCCAGGTTGTCGGGGTTCTCCGCCCCGACGGTGAAGTCGACCGTCACCTGCCGGCCGCTGGCGGTCGAGAGCTCGACCACCACGTTGGCGGTGGAGGGCGTCTCGTTCCCCTCCTCCAGATCGACGTCGCTCCGGATCGCCACCGTGGGCAAGGGGTCGTCGTCGGTGATGGAGCCGGTCCCGACCGGGTCGGCTCCACCCTCGGTGATCTGGGCGTTGATCGGATCGGACAGCTCGAGGGTGAAGGTCTCGGTGTCCTCTTCGTCGAGGCTGTCGGGCAGGATCGGGATCTGGACCTGCTCGCTGGTGTCGTTGGGGGCGAAGGTCAAGGTCCCCTGGCTGCCCACGTAGTCCTCCCCCGCCCTGGCCGTGCCGTCCCTGGTGGTGTACGACACGATCACGGGCTGGGGAACGGCGGGCGAGAGGGTCACGGTGAACACCGCCATCGCACCCTGGGTGTCCTCTACGACGGGGGCGGCGTCGGCCACCGAAACCGCGGCCGGGACTCCGTCGTCGTCGATGATCGTCCCCGTGGCCTGACCTTTGCCGCTGGCCAGGTTGGCACCGCCCGTCGGGTTGGCGAGCCGGACCGTGAAGGTCTCGTTCAGCTCGGCCAGGTTGTCGCCGGTGACCGCCACGGAGATCTGCTGCTCCGTGGGCAGGAGAGGCGAGAACGTGAGGAAGGCGGGGGCGAGGGTGTAGTCCTGTCCCGCCTTGGCCGTCTGGTCGACGGCTTGGTAGTCGACCCTCACGAGCTGGTCGGAACCGCCGGTCAGCTCGACCGTGAAGGTCATGGTGCCGGGTACGTCGCCTTCGATGTGGCCGTCCGGCTCGTCGACCCGGATGGAGAGCTCGGGACCGGGGTTCGTGTCCACGATGGTGCCGGTGCCGGTGGCCCGGCCGACGATGGCCGCCTGGGCACCGGAGATGGTGGCCTGGAACGTCTCGTCCGGCTCGTCGGCGCTGTCGGCGAGCAGCGGGACGCTGAACGTCCGGGCCGTCTGGCCGGGCTCGAACCGCACCTCGCCGCTCGTCCCCGTGTAGTCGGTGCCCGGCGTGGCCGTGCCCCCGACGGTGGTGGCCGACACGGTGACCACCCGGCCGCTGGCCGGCGCCAGCGACACGGTGAAGTCGGCCTGGCCGCCTTCGGGGCCCGAGGCGTCGCCGATCGAGACCGTGGGCAGGTCGTCGTCGTCGAGGATCCGGCCCGTCCCCGTGGGGGCCGGGCCCAGGATGGCGTTGGTCGGTTCTTTGAGGTTGACGGTGAAGGTCTCTTCGTCGATCTCGTCGAGCACGTCCCCGGCGACGGGGATGGAGATGACCCGCGAGACGGCTCCCGGATCGAAGGAGATCGTCTGGTCGGCGGCGGCGGTGAAGTCCTGGCCGCCGGTGGCGCTCCCGTTGGCCGTCGACCACCTGACCGACACCGCCCGGCCGCTGGGGGACGAGAGCGCGACGGTGAAGCGGGCCTGGGTCGTACCCGTGTCGCCCTCGTCGATCACGGCTCCGCCGATCGACACCCGGGGCGGGCCGTCGTTGTCGGTGATGGTGGCGGTCCCCGTCAACTCCGTTACGCCACCGGGGAACTGGCCACCGTTGGGGCTAGAGAGCACGAGGTTGAAGGTCTCGTCGTCCTCGTCGAGGGAGTCTCCCAGCACGGTGACGCTCACCGTCTCGGTCGTCTCGTTGTTGGTGAAGATCGCGGTCCCGTTGACGGGCAGGTAGTCCACGTTGGCCGTGGCAGTGCCGCTCATGGGAGGCGTCAGGTAGTCGACGTCGACGGTGGACGTGTTGCCCGGGTCGCGGACCAGGGTGATGGTGAAGGTGACCGTCCGGGAGCCGGCCGGCTCGGCCACCGGGGCGGGGTTGTTCACCGCCAGGTCGCCGTCGGCCGCCACCGCGTCCGGCACGATGACGAGGCCGAGAGCCAGCAGCCCCACGACCAGGGCGGCGAAGAACAGACGACGGGCGGGCGCAGTCATGGGGGGCCTCCGGTTTGACATCCGGCGCAGAGCATCACATTAACCCCACTCCACCAGGGGTTTCCACGCTTCGGGACCAGAAGGCCACGGAGCGGGACCGACATGTCGGAGGATGGCCGGTTCGCGGCTTACATTCACCTCATGGACCCCCTCGCCACCGTCGACCTGTGGCCGGTGGACCACGCCGCCGTCGGGGTGGTGCAGGCCGGCGAGGTCGTGGCCACCCGGGGACCGGTCGACCGTCCGTTCCCGCTCGCCTCGGTGACGAAGCTGCTCACGGCCTTGACCGTCCTCGTGGCCGTCGAGGAGGGCACGGTCCGCCTCGAGGACCCGGCCGGGCCCAAGGGCGCCACCGTCGCCCACCTGCTGGCCCACGCCTCGGGCCTCGGGACCGACGGGGTCGAGGTGGCTCCTCCCGGGCGGCGCCGGATCTACTCCAACACCGGCTTCGACCTCCTCGGGAAGCTGGTGGCGGCGCGGGCGGGCATGCCCTTCGCCACCTACGCCACCGAGGCGGTGTTCGGCCCGCTGGGGATGACCGCCACCGCCATCACCGGCTCCCCCGCCTGGCAGGCCTCGGCCAGCGCCGCCGACCTGTGCGCCTTCGCCCAAGAGCTGCTCGAGCCCCGCCTGATCAGTGGGAACACGCTGGCCACGGCCACCACCGTCGCCTTCCCCGGGCTGACCGGCATCCTCCCTGGCTTCGGCCGCCAGGAAGCCAACGACTGGGGCCTGGGGTTCGAAGTGCGGGACCACAAGGAGCCGCACTGGACCGGAAAGGGAAACTCTCCCGCCACCTTCGGCCACTTCGGGCGCACGGGGACCTTCCTGTGGGTCGACCCCGAGGCGGGCCTGGCCCTGGTCGGATTGACCGACCGCGAGTTCGGGCCGTGGGCCGCGGAGGCGTGGCCGGCGCTGTCCGATGCCGTCCTCACAAATCGCCTCTGACCGTCGCGGCAACCCCTGGTCGGCTAAATATGCTTCCCGATGGCCACCGCTGAGCGCGCTCACGTCAGCAGCTATCGTCCGGGCCGCTTCGGGCTCGGGCTGCGGGCCCGGGCGATCGTCGCCTTCGGCCTGATCGCCTTCGCCCTCTCCGGCGTCCTGTCGCTCCTGTCGTACCAGCTGACCCGCAACTACCTGCTCGACCAGCGCCAGTCGGCGGCCATGCGGACGGCCTACGTCAACGCCCGGCTGGCCCGCAACGCCCTCCGCGGCCCCGATGCCAACGTGCCCGAGCTCCTGGATCAGCTGCAGTCGGCCTCGAACTCGGTCCCCGTCCTCCTCTACCGGGGCCGGCCCTTCGCCTCCACGGTCGGCATCGGACTCGGCCAGGTGCCCCTCGACCTGCGCCAGGCCGTGCTCGACGGCCGGGCCGGGCGCCAGCGCTTCCGCCTCGGGGGCCAGCCCCAGGTGGCGGTGGGCGTCCCGCTGCCCGCCGCCGAGGCCTTCTACTTCGAGCTCGTGCCCCTGACCGAGCTCGACCGGACGCTGTCCCTCCTGGCCCGGGCCCTGGCCGTGGGCGCCTCCCTCACCGCCCTCGGCGGTGCGGCGGTCGGCGCCTACGCCTCCTCCCGGGTGGTGCGCCCCCTGAAGGGCATCGCCGGCGCCGCCTCCGGCATCGCCCGGGGCGACCTCGAGACCCGCCTCGACGCCAAGGGCGACCGGGACCTCGCCCCCCTGGTGGAGTCGTTCAACGAGATGGTCGACACCCTCCAGGAGCGGATCGACCGGGAGGCCCGGTTCGCCTCCGACGTGAGCCACGAGCTGCGGACCCCGCTGGCCGCCATCAGCGCCGCGGTCAACATCGTGCGCCGCCGGCTCCACAACCCGGAGGCGGCGGCCGAGGCGCTCTTCGACCTCGAGGTCCGGGTCACCGGCTTCTCCCAGCTGGTCACCGACCTGCTGGAGATCTCCCGCCTCGAAGCCGGAGTCGCCCGCCTGGAACGGGAGCCCGTCGACCTCGAGCGCTTCACCCGCTCGGTGCTGACCGCCTCCGGCCGGTCCGGGGTGCCGCTCGGCCTCGACCCGTCCGCACCCCGGCGGGCCATGCTCGACGCCCGGCGGGTCGGCCAGATCCTCCAGAACCTCCTGGAGAACGCCGACAAGTACGCCGGCGGGGCCACCGCCGTGGTGGTCACCGGCACCCCCGGTATGGTGCGCCTGGCCGTGGAGGACCGGGGGCCGGGGATCCCCGAGCACGAACGGCACCACATCTTCGAGCGCTTCGTGCGGGGCGAGTCGTCCGGCCGGCGGGGCGCCGGCGACGGGACCGGGCTCGGACTGTCGCTGGTGGCCGAGCACGCCCGCCTCCACGAGGGACGGGTGTGGGTGGAGGAGCGGTCCGGCGGCGGATCCCGCTTCGTGGTCGAGCTGCCGGTGGTTGCGGAGTGAGGGGGCTCAGGGTGAGAGCCCTCCGCCCCGTGGCCGCCGCCCTCGTGATCGCCGCCGCCGGCATCGCCGCCGGCTGCGGCATCCCCACCGAGGAGGACGCCACCCTGGCCAACGCCGACGACGTCCCCTTCGATCTCCTGGCCCAGATCCCCGAGACGACCTCCACCACCGGCTCCTCGTCGTCGGGCGCCTCCATGACCACCGCACTCATCTTCCTCGTGCAGGGGGAGCGTCTGGCCCAGGCGCAACGTGAGGTGCCCGCCCCGGCCAGCGGGGAGAGCGTCATCGAGGCCCTCAGCCGGGGGCCGACCCGCTCCGAAGCGGCCCTGGGCCTGCGTTCCGCCCTGGTGGGCAGCGACGTCTTGCGCTCCATCGGGATCAGCGGGGGGATCGCCAGCGTCGACCTCGGAACGGGCTTCACCGACATCGTGGGCCGGGACCAGATCATGGCCCTGGCCCAGATCGTCTCCACCGTGACCGGCCTGCCGGGCGTGGGCCGGGTGTCCTTCACCCTCGAGGGTGTGCCGGTGGGTGTACCCCGGGGTGACGGGGCCGTGACCACCGAATCCGTCTCCCGGGACGACTACGCCCTGCTCGCCCCCGTCCCGCTCGGCTAGGGCCCCGAGGGCGGCGGCGTGCCCGGAGGGCGCAGCTCCCGCCGGTCGGCCAGGAAGGGGTAGCGGGCCCGGGTGTCGGCTACCACCTTGGGATCGACGTCGGCCAGGAGGACGGTTTCGACCCCGGCCGCCCCGGCCAGGATCTCGCCCGAGG
>JBOGFO010000012.1:0-5403 GCA_050743445.1 Acidimicrobiia bacterium | reverse complement strand
TGGGCGACGTCGCCGGCTTCGGACCGGAGGCCGCCGCCCTCACCGGTGTGGCCCGCTACACGGTGCGGGCCATCGCCTCGGCCGTCCAGGGGCCCGCCGACGTGCTGGCCGAGCTCAACGACGCCGTGCTGCGCCAGGCGTCCTCCGACCGCTTCCTGACCGCCGTGTTCGCCTGCATCGACCCCCGTTCCGACCATCTGGGGGTGACCCTCGCCGTCGGTGGCCATCCGCCTCCGATGGTGCTCCGGGACGACGAGACGGTGGAGGTGCTCGAGGAGTCTCACGGCGTCCTGCTCGGGGTGTTTCCCGAGGCCGTCCTCGTCAACCAGCACCTCACCCTGCACCCGGGCGACGCCGTCGTCCTCTACACCGACGGGGTGATCGAGGCCCGCAACGAAGGCGGCGACGAGTTCGGCGTCGAGCGCCTGTCCGACCTGCTGGCCACCTGTGGCGGCCGTTCGGCGGAAGGCATCGCCCGCCGGATCGAGCGCTCCGTCCTCGACCACCGCGGCGAGCGGACCGAGGACGACCTCGCCATCGTGGTCGTCCGCGCTGAACCCAAGTAGGCACCGCCCGTCGCGTGCCGGGGTCAGTCCCAGGACGGGGCCACCTATCCTGGTGGCGGGGTGAGCCGGGAAGCCTGGTCGGCGCTGACATCGCCATGCCCAGGAGCTGATGATGGCCCGACCTCCGTGGAAGGACACCCAGAGCGTCCTGGCGCGGGCGGCGCGCCGGTTCATCGAGCTGGAATCGGCGGGCGGCATCGCGCTGCTCGGCGCCACCCTGGTTGCTCTCGTCTGGGCCAACTCACCGTGGCGGGCCGCCTACGAGACGCTGTGGGCCAGCCGGTTCGTGCTCGAGGTCGGGCCTCTCCACTTCGACGAGAGCCTGCACGCCGTGGTCAACGACGGCCTCATGGCCGTCTTCTTCTTCGTGGTGGGGTTGGAGATCAAGCGGGAGCTGGTGGCCGGCGAGCTGCGCGACCCCCGGGCGGTGGGACTTCCGGTCCTCGCCGCTCTGGGCGGGATGGTGGTGCCGGCCACCATCTACGTCGCTTTCAACGCCGGTAGTGAGGGATCGGCCGGGTGGGGGATTCCCATGGCCACCGACATCGCCTTCGCCCTCGGTGTCCTGGCCCTCCTCGGTGACCGGGTTCCGTCCTCCCTCAAAGTGTTCCTCCTCACCCTCGCCATCGCCGACGACGTCGGCGCCATCCTGGTCATCGCCGCCTTCTACAGCACCGGGATATCGTCGGCCTGGCTGGGGGTGGCGGCCGGCGGCCTGGCGGCCGTCATCGTCCTCCGTCGCCTACGGGTGCGGTACCTGGCCGTCTACGTGCTGGTTGGGACGGCGGTGTGGTTCGCCACCCACGAGTCGGGGGTCCACGCCACCATCGCCGGGGTGGCTCTGGGCCTGTTCACCCCGGCCCGGCCTTTCCAACCCGAGGGCGCCGGCCGGGAAGCGGCCCAGGCGCTACCTCTCCGTCCGACGGCCGCCCAGGCCCGAGCGGCGGGGTCCGCGGTCAAGGACGAGGTGCCGACCGCGGAACGGCTCGAAAACGCCCTCCATCCCTGGACCAGCTTTCTCGTGGTTCCGCTGTTCGCCCTGGCCAACGCCGGCGTGGCCCTCAGTGCCGATGGCCTGGAGGACACCTTCACATCGGCGGTGGGTGGCGGGATCATCCTCGGCCTCGTGGTGGGCAAGACCGTGGGCGTGACGGCCGGCGCCTGGATGGCCGTCCGCCTCGGACTCGGCCGCCTCCCCGAGGGTGTGTCCTGGCTCCAGGTGGTCCCCGTCGCCGCCGTGGCCGGCATCGGCTTCACCGTGTCGCTGTTCATCACCGGCCTCGCCTTCGACGACCAGGCCCTCCGGGAGGCGGCCACCCTGGCCGTCCTCGTCGCCTCGGCCCTGGCTGCCGGCGTCGGGGTCGGGCTCAGCGCCGGCGTCAGTCGCGCCGCACGCGGTTCTTGTCGATGATGGCCACCAGGATGAGGAGGAACCCCACCAGGCGCACCGTGTAGAGCAGCACGCGCACCTCGGCGTCGGGCTCCGTGAGGCCGAGCGCCACCCCGTTGGCCGCGAACACGGCGAAGGCGGCGGCGAAGAAACCGAGCAGCCGGTCGCCGGAGCTCCGCCACGACTTGAAGAAGTGGAGGGCAGCGACGAACGACCCGCAGGCGATGATGCCGGACAGGAGCTGCCTCACTCCGCCTCCCACACCAGGCCGTAGAGGAGGAGCAGGATGCCGGCCGCGGCCGGGACCAGGCGCCCGGTTGAATAGTCGACGTCGGGGACGACCATCCGGTCGATGACGAGCGCCACGTTGTTGAGGGCGAGGCCCACGAAGCACAGGCCGCTCCACAGCAGCAGCCGGGTGCCGGTACGGGCATAGCCCCGCATCAACAGGACGGCGCAGGCCACGCTGGTGGCCGCACACAGCAGGTAGACCACTTCGGCCATGTCAGTCCTCCTCCCGCAGGCGGAAGGCGTCGGAGAAGTCCCGCATCGAGCCGCTGGGCTTGGAGAAGATGAGCGAGATGATGGCCACCCGGTAGGCGGGGTAGAGGCGGGCGAGGGCGTCGACGGCGTGGGCCTTGCGGCGCACCCGGGGTTCGAACCGGTAGCCCGACGGCTCGTCGCCGCTCAGGAGCCCGTCGGCGGCCAGCCGGTCCAGCACCCAGGCGGCCTGGTCGTGGTCGATGCGCAGCTCCCGGCCGACGGCGGCCGGCGACCAGGAGCGATCCTGGTCCCGGTGCAGGAGCAGGAGAACCTGCAGCTGCGCCCCGGAGGTGACGTGGCGGATGATGAACGCCCGCACCTCGCTCGGTAGCTCGGCAGATGACACGACGGCCTTGAGGGTAGCGAATGCGCACGCGGCCGGAACCCTGGCGACGGTGCGTAACGGGACCAACGGACAGCAGACTGCACCACATGAGCGCCCCGGACATCCTCGATCCCCGCCAGGAAGCCGAGCAGCTGCTGGGCGCCGGCTGTTTCGCCCGGGTCCTCGAGCCGTCGCCACCGGCGGTGGAGGACGGCGGCTTCTTCGCCGACGATCCCGTCGCCGCCCCCGCCCCCGCCGGAGCGCAGGTCGTGAGCCCGGTCCCGGGGCCGGACGTGGGCCGCACCTGGGACGAGTGGCTGGCCGAACCCGACCACACCGGCCACGCCTCCTGGGCGGCCGAGCGCTGGCTCGGGGCCTACCGCCGCTTGCCCCCGGCGCCGGCCGCCCTGGCCGACACCCGCCTCGCTCTCCACCGCCTGGCGGCGTACGTGATCTCTCCCGCCCGGCGGCGGGCCAACACCAGGATCGCCCTGCGCTTCACCCGGGGCGGCTTCGGGACACCGTTCTTCGGGGCGGACGACCAGGTGCGGGTGGCCGGCGGCCGGCTGGTGCGCGGGAGCGACGAGATTCCCATCACCACCTTGTCGGCGGCGGCGGCGCTGGTCCTCGACGGCCCGCCCGACGAGGCCTGGGCCGAGGGCTTCGACGTGCCCCCGATGGGCGACCCCGACCAGGAGCTGGGCGTCGACCCGGACGCGGCCGCGTTCCTGGGCAACTGGTTCGGCTTCGCCTGGTCGGTGCTGGAGGAGCTGCGCTCCGACCGGTCCTGCACCGACGCGGGCCGGGTTCAGCTTTGGCCCGAGCACTTCGACGCCGCCTTCGACTGCCTGCCCGAGAACCGCCGGGTCACTTTCGGGGCCTCACCCGGCGATGCCGCCGTTCCCGAGCCGTATCTCTACGTCCTGCCCTGGAACCTCGACGGCGACGATCCCGACCTGTGGAACGCCAAGAGCTTCCGGGGCGCCATCCTCCCCTTCGGCGATCTCGTCGACCCCCCCGACCAGCGCGGGGCGGCGCTCGCCTTCCTGCGCCAGCGCCGCGCCGCGCTCGGCTCGTAACGCGACAGGCCCGGGCGGGACTGCAGATGCAGGAAAGCATCGCGACGCCTGGAGGTCAGAGGTGGAAGCCGAAGTAGCCAAGACCGAGTCCGAGTGGCGGGACCAGCTGACGCCGGAGCAGTACAAGGTGCTGCGCAAGGCGGGCACGGAGCGCCCCTTCACCGGCGAGTACGTGAACTGCCACGACGACGGCATGTACCGCTGTGCCGGCTGCGGCGCCGCGCTCTTCTCGTCGGCGGCGAAGTTCGAGTCGGGGACGGGGTGGCCGAGCTTCACCGAGCCGGCGGTGGCCGAGGCGGTGGACCTGCACCGTGACCGCAGCTTCGGGATGGTCCGCACCGAGGTGCGCTGCCGGCGCTGCGGTGGCCATCTGGGCCACGTCTTCGACGACGGGCCCCGGGAGGCGGGCGGCCAGCGCTACTGCATCAACTCCTGCGCCCTCGACCTGGAGCGCGCCGGGGACGCATGATCCGTTCGCCCGCCCCCGGACCGTCCTACGCTCCCGTGGCGTGGACGACGACGCCGATCTGGTGGATCGGCTCCGGGCGGGCGACGAGGGCGCGTTCGTGACGCTCGTCGAGCGCTACCACACGCCCCTGCTGCGCCTCGCCTCGACCTTCGTGCCCAGCCAGGCCGTGGCCGAGGAGGTCGTGCAGGACACGTGGCTGGGGGTCGTGCGCGGAGTCCATGGCTTCGAGGGCCGGTCGTCGTTCAAGACCTGGCTGTTCCGGATCCTGGTCAACCGGGCCCGGTCCACCGGCGTGCGCGAACGCCGCCACCTGTCGGTCGACCCCGACTGGACGGCGGCGGTGCCGCCGGAGCGGTTCGGGCCCGATGGTTCGTGGATCGATCCCCCCACACCCTGGACGGACGACGCCGAGGAGCGCATCGACGCCCGCCAGACCGCAGAACGCATCGCCGCCCACCTGGCCGAGCTCCCCGAGGCCCAACGCCAGGTGGTGGTGCTGCGGGACTTCGAGCAGCTCCCCGCCGCCGAGGTGTGCCAGGTGCTCGGCATCACCGACGCCAACCAGCGGGTCCTGCTCCACCGGGGCCGGTCGAAGATCCGCAGCCTGCTCGAGTCCGAGATGTCGGGGGGCACCCCCCCGCCCCCGGGGTTGGGGAAGGGCTGAGCCGTGGGGATCTTCCGCCGCCGCCCCTACCCCATCGTCTGCCAGGAGGCCGTCGAGCTGGTCACCGACTACCTCGAGGGCGTCCTCGAGGGCCCGGAGCGGGCCAGCTTCGAAGCCCACCTGGCCGAGTGCCCCCACTGCCACGAGTACCTGGAGCAGATGCGGGCCACCATCGCCTCTCTGGGCCGCATCGAACCGGAGTCGCTGGCGCCCGAGGTGCGCGACGAGCTCGTCGCCCTCTACCGGCGCTGGTCGGCGGACTGAGCCTTTACCGGTGTTCGGGGTTGGCGAAGTCGAAGCGGCAGCCGGCGTCCCACTGGGAGCGCTGGTTGCCGTGAGCCGGGATGCCCCCGGCGTCCTTCAGCAT
>JBOGFO010000011.1:0-3758 GCA_050743445.1 Acidimicrobiia bacterium | reverse complement strand
GGCCAGGACGGCCCGGAACTGGCCCGCCTCGGCCGCCGGCAGCAGGACCAGGACACCCAGGGTGGGCCGGGCCTGCCGGGCCCGGGCGACCAGGTCGGCCACGCTGCCCTGGGCCGGGCTGCCGGCCACCAGCAGCTCCGGCTCCGTCGACCACAGGCGCAGGAGGGCGTCGGCCGTCCCGGCCACGTCGTCCGCCACCGCGATGCCGAGGCCGGCGAGAACACTGCGGATCCCCTGACGGAACAGGGCCCACTCGTCGACGACCACGGCCCTCCACGACTCGATGGAGGATCGTCGAGCGTCCACCAGCCCGCCATCGAACCATGCCCGGCGGCTGGGGACCAGTTCTCACCGAACGCCGGGCAGTTCTCTCCGAAGCGCAGGTGACCAGTCCTCTCCGACTATGGACACCTCCCCCGATCGGGCCGGGTGGCGGCTCGGGGTTCATCCTCCCGGCCGATTGAGCGTGTCGGGCTTGCGCCTGATCATCGGTTCGTGTCCTCCGTGAGCCTTGTCTCCCCTCCTGACCAGGAATATCTGGTCCGCCGCCACCTGCCCCTGGCGCACCATGTGGTCGCCGACGTGATGAGCCGGATCCCCCGCCACGTCCCCCGGGATGAGCTGGTCTCGGCCGCGCTCCTCGGTCTCGTGCAGGCGGCCCGGACCTTCGACCCCGACCGGGGCGTCGGCTTCGAGCGCCATGCCCGGAGCCGGATGCGGGGCGCGGTTCTCGACGACCTCCGCAGCCGCGACTGGGCCAGCCGCTCGACCCGGGCCCGGGCCCGGCACCGGCGGGAGGTGGACGAGGAGTTCGCCATGACCTTCGGCCGTACCCCCACGCCCTCGGAGGCCGCCGAGCGCATGGGCCTGTCCAGTTCCGAGCTGGCCCGTCTTGATGACGACGTGCACCGGGCGACGGTCCTCAGCTACGACACCGTGTTCACCACCGCCGAGGAATCGGAGGCCTTCCTCGCTCCCGACGCCGACCCGGCCCTGGCCGTGCTGGAGCGGGAGCGCCTCACCCAGGTCATGGCGGCAGTCGCCGCCCTGCCCCCCCGGATGCGCCGCGTCGTGGTGGGCGTCTTCTTCGAGAGCCGGCGGCTCATCGACATCGCCGACGAGCTCGGGGTCACCGAATCCCGGGTGTGCCAGATGAAGCACGAGGCGCTGTCGCAGCTGCGCCGCCGCCTCGGGGCGTCGATCGACCTGACCGAAGACCGCACGCTGGCCGCGGCGGCCTGCTGATCCTCTCTCCCGCCGAGCACCCCATCCCGAGCATGGCCTCCGGGTCGGTTCCTTCCGCCCTCGCTGAGGTCGACCGGGCGCGCATCGCCGCGCTGCGGCGGGCCTGCGCGGCCCCGGGTGCCCTCGAGGAGGTCGTCTCGGACTTCGTGGATTCCGGCATCGAGCGCCTGGAGGGGCTCCGGTCGGCCCTGGCCGCCGGGGATGCCGGAGCGGTCGTCCAGGTGGCCCATGTCCTGGCCGGATCGAGCGCCATGATCGGCCTGCCCGCCCTGGCTCGCCTCGCCGGCGAGCTGGAGAGCCGGGTCCGGGCCGGGGGCCTGGAACGGGCCCCGGCGCTCACCGCCGCCCTGGTGGCGTCCTTCCCCCGGGCGGTGCGGTCGCTCCGTCAGGCCATCGGGGACCGTGCCCAGTGAGGGTGATCCAGTGAGGGTGATCCAGTGAGGGTGATCGTGGTCGACGACGACCGGCCGACCCGGATCCTGATCGGGGCCATGGTTCGCAGCCTGGGCCACGACCCGGTGCTGACCGCCGACGGCGAGGAGGCCTGGGCCGAGTACCAGCGGGCCGGCGCCGACGTCGTCCTCACCGACTGGCTGATGCCGCTGTGCGACGGCGCCGAGCTGTGCCGCCGCATCCGCCGGCACCCGGTCGGCCCCTACACCTACCTGGCGGTGATCACCGCCCTCTCCGACCGGGAGCACGCCCTGGCCGCCGTGCACCTCGGGGCCGACGACCATCTGGGCAAGCCGATCGACGCCGCCGCCCTCGAGGTGCGCCTGGTGGTGGCCGGCCGGGTGACCGCCCTCCACGCCGAGCTTCTCCACTACCGCCAGTCGCTGTGGCAGCTCCACCAGCAGGGCATGTCCACCGCCCGGACCGATCCCCTGACCGGGCTCGGGAACCGGCTGCGCATGGCCGAGGACCTCGACACCGCCCGGGCCCGGGCCGTCCGCCACGGGCACAGCTACTGGCTCGGGCTGTGCGGCATCGACGACTTCGAGGGCTACACCGCCCGCTACGGCCGTCCGGCCGCCGACGAGGCCCTCGTCGCCGTGGGGGAGGAGCTGCGCCGGGCCGTGCGCCGGGCCGACTCGCTCTTCCGCTACGGCGGGGGTGAGTTCCTGGCCATCTTCCCGGAGCAGTCGGTCGAGTCCACCGTCGCCGCCGCCGAGCGGCTCCGCCTGCGGGTCGAGGGCCTGGCCATCCCCCACGCCGGCCGTCCCGGGGGCCTGCTCACCGTCACGGTGGGCATCGCCGAGCTCGACCCCCGCCGGTCCATCGAGGACGTCCTGGCCGACGCCGGGGAGGCGCTGGCCACCGCCCGGGCCGGGGTGGCGCCGCCGTCGCCTGCTAGGCGTTCAGGACCGAAGGAATCAACGCCGCAGGAATCAACGCCGCAGGAATCAACGCCGCAGTCCTCAGGGCCGCAGCGTGTTGGTGGTGCCGTCGGTGGTGAGCTCCACCCTCCGTCCGGCCCACTCCTCGGTGGTCATGGCCGCCAGGGCAGCGGGGTCGAAACAGTTGGCCAGGGCCCGGCGCCCGTCCGGGGTCAGGGCGGCCACCACCCCCAGCGTGGGGGAGCCGTCGCGGTCGTGGGTGATGGCCGTCGCCTCCACCGTGGCCTGGCCCGCCCACGGGCCCGACCCCCGGCGCCGCGGCCCGGCGTCGATCCGGGCCTGGGTGACGGCGGGATCGACTCTGCGGTAGCCGTCCGGGGGTGGCGCGGTCGAGTAGAGGCCGGCCGAATGCTTGGTGAGGAACCACCCGATGCCGGTGACGAGCCCCAGCGAGCCCGGGTCGGCCCGGCACGCCTCCACCATCGCCGCCACCGAGTGGGCCACGTAGTTGTTGCCCGGCCCGCCGTGGAACGACAGCCCGCCGGTGACGGTGAGCGGCCGCCCGTCCCCACCCTCGGGCCCTTTCAGGCCCAGGGAGCCCATGGCCACCTCGACGGCGGACGGGAAGCACGAGTAGAGGTCGAAGCGGGCCACGTCGTCGACACTGCGGCCATCGAGGACGTCGGCGGCCACGGCGGTGATGGCGGGCGACTCGGCCAGCGACCACCGCTCGGAGACGAGGTAGTGGTCGTGGGCGTCGGCGCCGGCGTGGAGGTGGACCATGGCCTCGTCGGGGACCCCGGCGGCCCGTGCGGCTTCGGCCGAGCACAGGATGAGAGCCGCGGCCTGGTCGACGCTCATGTTGGCGCACATGCGCTTGGAGTAGGGGAAGGTCACCATCCGGTTGTCCGGGCCGGCCAGGATCTCCTCGGGAGTGAACTGCCGCGGGGTCCAGGCCTCGGGCCGGGTGGCGGCGACGGCGGAGAACCCGGCCCAGAGCTCGGCCACCCGCCGCTGGTGGTCGTCCACGTCCCGGCTGGCGGCGGCCCGTAGCGCCGTCTCGAACAGGGGGTAGACCTGGGTGGGGATGGCGGCCTGATGGGCGGCCTCGAAGGGCCCTGACCCGGCGGTGGGGTCTCCCACCATGTCCGCCGGCGGCCCGGCGTCCTCCCAGGG
>JBOGFO010000010.1:0-5186 GCA_050743445.1 Acidimicrobiia bacterium | reverse complement strand
CGGTCACCCGTATGGCCGGCGCGCTCGGAGTCGGCGACGACACCCTGGTGGAGCGCCTCGGCGGTACCCAGGCCTGCTTCCGCCGCCTGGCGGTGGCCCGGGCCGAGCCCGGCTCGTCCCCACCCCGGCTCGTCCGGCGCCGCACCGACGCGCCGGCGAAGCCGTTCGCCGGCCTCTCGACCCGCCACGGCCAGATCCTCTCCGCCCTGCGCCGCTCCCTCGACCCGGATCTCGACGTGACGCTGGTGGCCGGCGACGTCGACCGCCGGACTCCCTTCTCCCGCAACGAGCTCCCGTTGCTGATCGACGGCCGGGAAGGCGCCCTGGCCCTGCCCGCCGGCCGTTCCGTGGTGCTCAACGCCACCTCCCGGGCCGACCTGCTCCGCCCCGCCGGCCGCCTGCCCGAGCCGGAGCGGTGGATCGTTGCCGTGCAGGCCCCGCTCCGCACCCTGTCGGACCCACCCTGGTGCGGCGACGACGTCGGGATCGCCCCCATGACGTCCGGCTCCCCCGCGCCCCACCTCGCCTTCTTCACCCCCTTCCAGGACAACGACTCCCCCGAGGCCACGTGGTACGCCATCAACACGACGAGCCTGTCGGCCCGGGAGCTGGACGACGCCGGCGCCCCGGCCGTGACCAAGGCGGCGTGGGACCGCCTCGTCGAGCTCGAGGAGACGATGGGCTTCGCCGAGGTCGACCCCGCCGAGACCCGGGGCGAGGCCGTCGTCCCCGTGGTGCGGGACCGGGCGACGGCCACGGAACACCTGCTGGACAACAGCTCTCCGGTCGTCGACGTCCACCGGGCCTTCACCGTGGGAGCCCCGGCCATCAACGTGGACGGGATGCTGGGAGCGGCGGTCGGCGCCGACACCTTCGCCACCGCCTTCCTCGCCTCCGGCCACCCGCCCGTGGCCGCCGCCCAGGGGGCGCTGGCCGCCGCCGATCGGGCCCTGGCGCCGGTCCGCGGGCGGAACTGGGCCATCGAGGCGGCGTTCTTCCGTGGCCCCGAAGGGGTGCGGACGGTGGGCGCCCGCGCCCCCCGCTTACTGTGGCGGGGCCTGGTGGTCGACTGGGCCCGGCTGGGCAGCCGGCCCGCTCGCAGAGCACGAAGCGGCTGAGGAGGCAGACGGATGCACGTGGGGATGGGGACGTTCTTCCAGAACCTGGGCCAGGAGCACTCCGACGCCGAGGTCTACCGCCACGGGCTGGCCATGGCGGACTCGGCCGAGGGGCTGGGCTTCGACTCCGTCTGGTCGGCCGAGCACCACTTCACCGACTACCACATGTGCCCGAACGTGGCGCAGTTCCTCACCTGGGTGGCGGCCCGCACGCAGCGGGTGCTCCTCGGCTCCATGGTCATCGTCCTCCCCTGGCACGATCCGGTGCGGGTGGCCGAGGAGATCTGCGTCCTCGACCACATGTCGGGCGGGCGGGTCATCCTCGGCCTCGGCCGGGGACTGGGACGGGTGGAGTTCACCGGGTTCCGGTCCGAGATGGGCGAGTCCCGACGCCGGTTCACCGAGCACGCCGACGCCATCCTCTCCGGCCTCGAGTCCGGGACCATGGCCTACGACGGCGAGCTGTACCGCCAGCCGCCCGTGGCGCTACGGCCCGCACCCTTCGCCTCGTTCCGGGGCCGGGTGTACGCCTCGGCCATCTCGCCGGAGTCGGCGCTGATCATGGCCCGCCTCGGCGTGGGGATCATGGTCATCGCCCAGAAGCCGTGGGAGACCACCGAGGCCGAGGTGGCCTCCTACCGGGAGCTCTTCCGGGAGCTGCACGGCGTCGAGCCGCCCAAGCCGATCCTGGTGACCTGGGTGGCCGTCGACGAGAGCCGGGACCGGGCCGAGGAGATGTTCGAGCGCTACGTCAACGGCTACGCCGCTTCCACCCTCGTCCACTACGAGTTCGCCAACGCCGGCCTGGCCGACATCCCCGGCTACGAGTACTACGGCAAGCTCGCCGAGCGGATCGCCCGGCACGGGCCCGAGACCTTCGCCCGCTTCCTGGCCGAGCTGCAGGTGTGGGGCACCCCGGACGAGGTGACCGAGCAGCTGCGGGAGAACGTGCGCCGGCTCGACGCCGCCGGTGTCGTCGGCATCTTCAGCTACGGCGGGATGCCCCACGACCGGGCCCGGGACAACATGGACCTCTTCGCCCGCCGCGTCCTGCCCACGCTCTCGGGGATCGACACCGGCGCCGGGCTCTCGGGCGCCGCCGCCGTCGCCACCCGCTGAGCATCCAGGCGCCGGACCGGCGCCGTAGGAGATCTTGAGGTTGCCCATGAGTGCGCTCCAGGAGCCCACCGCGCTGTCCGGCCGACCGTGGCGTCTGGCCCAGAACAGGGAGCAGGACCTTGAGCGCGCCGAGTACGGGACATGCGGTGTTCGGGCGGGAGCCCGAGCTGGCGGCGCTGCACCGCTTCCTCTGTTCCCTGCCCGACGGCTCAGCGGCGTTGTTCCTCATCGGCGCGACGGGGTCGGGCAAAACAGCGCTCTGGCAAGAAGGGCTGGCGGCAGCGCGGCGGCGCTCCTACCGGGTGCTGTCCTGTGGCCTGGCCACCTCCGAAGCCGGCTATCCCTACGCGGGTCTCGGGGACCTCCTCGAAAGCCTCGGGGACGACACCTTCGGATCCCTTCCCGACGCCTTGCGGCGGGCGCTCGAGATTGCACTCCTCCGGGAGGAACCGGCCGGTCATCGCCTCGAAGCCCGGGCCGTGGCGGTGGCGTTGCGGGCGGTGCTGGCGCTGGTGGCCGAAGCGGGCCCGCTGGTGGTCGCCATCGACGACGTCCACTGCCTCGACCCCCCTTCGGCCCACGCACTGTCCTTCGCCTTCCGCCGCCTGCACGAGAATGCCATCGGGGTCCTCGCCACCGCTCGCCCCGAGCCGCCCGACGCGGGCTCGGTTGACCTGCACGAGGCGTTCGACGCGACCCGACTGGTCTCGCTCGCGGTCGGCCCCCTCGACCCCCGTTCGCTCGAGCGACTCCTGACGTCGCGCTTGGGCGCCGACCTGTCCCCGGAGATCCTCGACCAGATCCGCGATGCGTCCCAGGGCAACCCATTCTTCGCCCTGGAACTGGGGCGGGCCCTCACGCAGGGGTCGCATCCTCCCGCCCCCGGCGAGCCGCTGACCATTCCTGACTCACTCCGGCGCCTGGTCAGCGGACGGCTGGCCGGCATCCCCCCCGGTGCGCGCCACGCCCTCCTGGCCACCGGCGCCCTGTCCCGGCCCACACCGGCGGTCATCTCCGCGGTGTGCCAGGACGAGGAGCACGGGGCGGACGCCCTCGGGGACGCCGTGGAAGCGGGCCTGGTCGAGATCGACGGCGACCGCGTCCGGTGTCCCCATCCGCTTCTCGCCTCGGTGGCCTATGCCGAGGCGTCTCCCGAGCGACGCCGGCACCTCCATGCCCAGCTGGCGTCCGTCATCGAAGATCCCGAAGAGCGAGCCCGGCACCTGGCCCTCGCCCACCGCCGTCCGAATGAGACCGTCGCCTCGACGATCGAGGAGGCGGCCCGACGGGCCTGGTCCCGAGGCGCCCCCGACATGGCAGCCAGGCTGGCCGACCGGGCCGTGGAGCTCACGCCCGCCCGGCTGGTCGAGCGGCGTCACGAGCGGATGCTGGCCGCCGCCGACCACCACTTCACCGCTGGCGGGATGGCGCGGGCGCAAGAACTCCTGGAGTCGATCCTGTCGGCGGTCCCCACCGGCACCACGCGGGCTCGGGCGCTCCATCGCCTGGGCCGGATCCGAGCCCACAGAGCGGAATTCCCGGCGGCCGCCGACCTCTTCCGGGAAGCTCTCAGCCATTCGTCCGACGACCCCGTGGTGAGGGTCGAGCTCAGCTGCGGCCTCGCCTTCACCCGCCTGGTGGCCGGAGACATCCCTGGTGGCGCCGTCCTGGCGGAACAGGCACTGGCGACGGTGGATGCTGCCAGCGGCGTCGAGGCCCCCGCCCGGCTCACCGCCTCCATCTGCGCGGCGCTGTTCGGGTTCCTCCTCGGACAGGGATTGCGCACTGACCTCCTGGACCGTGCGGCGTCGATCGCCACGGAGTGGGCGGACGCCGGAGGTATGCCGCTGCGACCCGGTTTCCTCCATCTCCCGCACATTCCGGCCACCCTCCTCAAGTGGTCCGACGACTTCGCCGGGGCCCGATCCGGCTACCGCGCCGCCCTTGCCGACACCGTCGAACGGGGCGACGACAGCTGCGAACCCTGGCTGCTCTACCAGATGAGCGAACTGGAATGCTGGACGGGCAACTGGGACGAGGCCGCCATGCACGCCTCCCGGGCGTGCGCCGTGGCGGACCGCACCGGACAGCGTGGCGTCCTCGGCTTCGCCCTCTACTCCCGGGCGCTGGTCGCCGCCCATCGCGGGCAGGTCGAGGAGGCAATCACCGCCGCCGACGCCGGCCTGGCCGTGTCCCAACAGACCGCCACGGTGACCGCCGCCGCCCTCAACCGCTCCGTGCTCGGCTTCCTGGCTCTCTCCCGAGGCGACCCGGATACGGCCCGCGCTCACCTCGGACAGGTGCGGGCCACGGTGAGTGCGATGGGGCTGGGCGACCCGGGCGTGTTCCGGTGCCTCCCCGACGAGGTCGAAGCGCTCGTCCTCCTCGGTTACACGGATGAGGCCGCGGCCCTGGCCGAGCAGTTCGTGGAGCAGGGACGGGCGTTCCAGCGGCCATGGGCCCTCGCCGTCGGAGCCCGCGGCCAGGCGCTCTGCCTAGCGGCGTCGGGCGACAGGGGGAACGCCCTCGACGCCGTGGCCGAGGCGAAGCGGCGACTCGTCCACCTGGGCATGCCCTTTGAACATGGTCGGACCCTCCTGGTGGAGGGATCGATCCGCCGCCAGACAGGCCAGAAGCGAGGTGCCCGCGAGGCGTTGGAAGAGGCGCTGTCGTGCTTCGAATCGCACGGGGCAGAACTGTGGGCCGCTCGGACGCGAGCCGAGATCAGCCGCATCGCCGGCCGGCCACCGGGACCCCGGTTCCTGAGCCCGACGGAGGAGCAGGTGGCCGCGCTGGTCGCCTCCGGCCGGACGAATATCCAGGTCGCCGACGCACTGTTCATGAGCGTCAAGACGGTCGAGGGCAAGCTGACCAGGATCTACCGCAAGCTGGGCGTCTCCTCCCGCCGAGAGCTCGCCGGCCTCGACCGCCTGTGGCCCGATCCGGCCG
>JBOGFO010000009.1:0-2331 GCA_050743445.1 Acidimicrobiia bacterium | reverse complement strand
GGGCGCGCACGTCCGCCCCGAGCTCGGTCACGTCCTCGCCGTCGAAGAGGATCTGCCCCTCCGTGATCACGTAGGCGGGATGGCCCATGAGCGCGTAGGCGAGGGTCGACTTGCCCGATCCGTTCGGGCCCATGAGGGCGTGGACCTCACCGGCGCGGACCTCGAGGTTCACCCCGTTGAGGATCGGACGACCCCCGACCTTGGCCCGCAGGTCCTCGATGCGGAGCGTGGGTCCCGGAGTGGCGTTGGTTCCCGTCACGGCAGCTTCACCAGGACATCGTCGCCGGCCACCCGGACCTCGTAGACCGGGACCGGCTGGGTGGCGGGCAGGGTGAGCGGCTCACCCGACTCCAGGGAGAAGGCCGAGCCGTGCTGGGGACATTCGATCTCGCGCTCCTCGGGCCACACCTCGCCACCGGACAGCGAGGCTTCGGCGTGGGAGCAGCGGTCGCCGAGGGCATACCAGCTGTCCTCGCCGATACGGACGACGGCCAGGCGGTGGCCGCTGGTGTCGACCCGGATGGCCGAGTCGGGCTCGACGTCGGCCACGGAACAGACCTTGACCTCAGGCAAGGGTGCTCCTCCCCCCGTCCTCGTCGGGATGGCAGCAGCGCCGGGCCTCGAACTTGCGGGCCACGGCCGAGCGCAGCGGCCCGGCCAGGTCCGTGAGCGGGAGCCGGGAGATGACGTCCTCGAAGAACCCGAAGACGATGAGGCGCTCGGCCACGTCGGGCGGGACGCCCCGGCTCTCGAGGTAGTAGAGCTGGTCGAGGTCGATGGGGCCCACGGCCGAGGCGTGGGAGCACTTCACGTCGTTGGCCTCGATCTCGAGGTTGGGGACCGACCAGGCCGCCGCCCCCTCGGACAGCACCAGATTGCGGTTCGTCTGGGCGGCGCGGGCCCGCTGGGCGCCCTCCCGCAGGCGCACCAGCCCGGAGTAGACGCTGCGGGCCTCGTCCTCCACCGCCCCCTTGAACAGCAGGTCGGAGGTGGTGTGGTGGGCGTCGTGGTCCTGGAGGGTGCGGAAATCGAGCATCTGGGACTCGTTGGCGAAGTAGACCGCCACCATCTCCGAGTTGGCGCCCGGCCCGGCCAGCAGGGACTCGGAGCGCAGCCGGGCGTAGTAGCCGCCCAGGGCCACGGCCGACGTCCGCAGCGTGGCGTCCTGTCCCACCCGGGCCCGCTGGAGGGCGATCTGCCACACGCGCTGCCCCTGGTCCTGCATGGCCAGGTAGCTGACCCGGGCGGCGTCGCCCACGACCAGCTCGGTCACCGGAACCGTCAGGTGGTCCTCGTCGTCGTCGAAGGAGTCGAAGCGCTCGAGGATGGAGACCTCGGCGTCGGCCCCGGCCACCACCAGGGTGTGGGGGAAGGAGGCGACGCCGCTCCCCCGGCCCTCGTGTTTGACCAGGAAGGGCCGGTCGACGACCACCCCGTCGGGCACCTTGATGAACGCCCCCCCGCCGAGGAAGGCGTCGTGGAGGTCGACGAAGGCGTCCCGGGAATCATCCGAGCACGTTCCGAGCCACTCCTGCGCCTCGGGCAGGGCGGCCAGGTCGCCGAGCACGACGCCCTTGGAGGCGAGGGCCTCGTCCAGATGCGCCTTGACCACGAACCCGTTGCAGCAGACGACGAATCCCGCCCACTGCTTCGTATCCCCGGACAGGGTCTGAGGACCTTCGTAGGGAGTGGCCGGCTGATAGCGGTCGAGGTCGAACTGGTCGATGCGGCTGTAGCGCCACGACTCCTCGGCGGGCGTGGGCAGGGGCGCGCCGGCGAAGCGCTCGGCCGCGGCCGAGCGCCGCTCCACCAGCCATTGCGGGCCGGCCAGAGCCTGCGCCGCCTCGGCGGTGAAGGCGCTCATGCCGCTCGAACCTCCGCTAGCCGACGGAACCCTCCATGGAGAGCTCGATGAGCCGGGACAGCTCGACGGCGTACTCCATGGGAAGGGTCTTGACCACCGGCTCGATGAACCCGTTGACGATCATGGCCGTCGCCTGGTTCTCCGACAGGCCGCGGGACATCAGGTAGAAGATCTGGTCCTCGCCCACCTTGGAGACGGTGGCCTCGTGCCCGATGCGGGCGTCCTGCTCCTCGATCTCCATGTAGGGATAGGTGTCGGAGCGGGAGTCCTCGTCCAGGATGAGGGCGTCGCAGCGGACGTGGCTCTTGGTCTTGTAGCACCCGGGGTCGACGCGCACGAGGCCCCGGTAGGTGGTCCGGCCGCCGTCCTTGGAGATCGACTTGGACTCGATGAGGCTGGTCGTCTCGGGGGCGGCGTGGATCATCTTGGCCCCGGCGTCCTGGTGCTGGTGGGCGCCGGCGTAGGCC
>JBOGFO010000008.1:0-4640 GCA_050743445.1 Acidimicrobiia bacterium | reverse complement strand
TGGCCGCGGCCATGGCGTTGCGGCGGTCGAACTCGAAGAAGGACGCCGCCGACAGGTTGATGAGCGCCCCGACCACGGCGAAGGGCACGGTGAACAGGATGGCGGCCGAGTAGCCGTACTCGACCCGCAGGCCGATGGAGATGGGGGTGAAGAACACCAGGGCGGGGATGCCGGCCAGGCCCAGCATCTGCAGCCCCTGGGTCCGGACCGCGGGCGGGATGATCTGCGACTGGATGGCGCCGATGGCGGGACCGATCATGGCGCCGCCGAAGGCCGAGATGGCGGTGAAGCCGATGAGCATCCACAGCGGTGGGATGGTGGCGATGCCGAGGAGGCCGAAGCTGGAGATGAACCCGAAGACGCCCACGGCCTTGAGCACGTTGGAGGGGTTCATGGCCGAGAAGCGGTCGATGAGGTGGCCGCCCACCAGGGCGCCGGCCACGCCGGCCACGAACGAGGCCGGACCGAAGGCCAGGAACCGCTCACTGGCCGAGCGCAGGCCGTACTCGTCGACGTAGAGGAACTGGGCGAGCTGGGCCAGGATCAGCGCCCCGGGCGACAGGACGACGCTGGCGATGAACGTCCGGCGCAGCGTGCGCACCGCCCACACCGTCCGCCACGCCTCGCCGAAGGACTGGGGCTCGCTCTCCTGGACGGCCACGTCCTCTTCGGCGCCCATGGCCCGGCGCTCCATGTAGCCCCGGATCGGCTCCTTGAGGAAGGCGAGGACGGCGACGCCGCCGATGGTCACCAGGGCGCCGCCGATGAAGAAGGTGGTCCGCCAGCCGATCTTGTCGATCATCAGGGCGCCGGCCAGCCCCAGGGGCAGGGAGGCGGCCGTCGACACCAGGCCGAGGATGGCGAAGACCTTCCCCCGGCTCTCCGGCGGGTAGTAGTCGGCCGTCAGCGAGAAGCTGGGTACCGACGCCGCCTCGGAAGCCACTCCCCCGATGACCCGGGGAATGGCCAGGCTGACCATACCGGTGGCCCCGCCGGTGGCCATGGCGCACACCCCGGAGGCGGCCATGCCGTAGCCGTAGAGCGGAAGGCGGGGGTGGCGGTCGGCCCACCACCCGATCCCGATGGCGGCGAAGGTGAGGAAGAACCCGATGGTGGCGGCCACACCCTGGATGTCGCTGATCTTGAGGTCGAGGTCCTCGAGGATGTCGGGCCCGGCCAGGCCGAAGGCCGAACCGGTCAGGGTGCCGACCAGGCCGAGGAAGGCGAACACGCCCACCGGCCGGGTGCCGTAGGGGGTGTGGCGGACATCGGCCCAGTTCTTCTTGAACCCGCCGAAGCCGCGCTGGATCCTGGGCTGGGCGGCCACCGGATTACCGGGCACCGGGGGCGGCGGGGTGTCGACGGCGGTCATGCCTCACTCTCCACCGAGGCGGCGGCGGCGCCGATGGCGACCGCCTCCTCGCTTCCGGGGGCACCCCGAGCCCCGGGGCTTCCGGGGGCACCCCGAACCCCGGGCGTTTCCTTCTCGGTGGCGGCGGCCGGCCCGAAGATGCGCACGCCCCGGCCCTGGTACAGACCGGACTTGAGACTGAAGCGGGCATGGGCGGGTAGCGCCCCCAGGCCGGCACCGCTCGCCGGCTCGGCCATGGGGATGAGGCGCCGGGCGGCCACGTCGGGGTCGTAGTCGGCGAAGAGGCTGGGGACGACCATCTGGCGGCGCTGGGCCACGACCCGCAGGACGGCGTCGCGCATCTGGGCCACCACCGAAACCAGCCCGCCGGGAGCGGCGTAGAGGAGCAGCAGCGTGCCCCCCGCCCCGAGGAAGCCGGCGAAGAGGGGGTCGGTCACGAAGTACTTCGTGGCGTTGAAGTAGAGGGAGCCGAGCAGGGCGCCGTTGACCGAGCCGATGCCGCCCAGGACGGCCAGCACGAAGATGTCGATGCTGGCCGCGGCGGCGAAGCTGTCGGGGTCGAGGCCCCGCTGCTGGTGGGCGAAGATGGCGCCGGCGAAGCCGGCCAGAGCGCCCGAGAAGGCGAAGGCGGCCAGGCGGGTGCGGGACGCCGTCACCCCGAAGCTGGCCACATTGGCCTCGGACTCCCGCAGGGCGATGAGCACCCGGCCGAAGCGGCTCTTGCGCACGTTGACCACGACCACGATGACGAGCACCAGGGCGGCCACGCACAGGTAGTACATGGACCGCTCGTCCTCGAAGTCGAAGAAGAACAGGCTGGGGCGGCGCACCTCGGTGGGCAGGAGCCAGCCGAAGTAGCGCTCGGAGAAGAGCACCTTCTGGGCGGCAATGGCGAAGGCGAAGGTGGTGACGGCCAGGAACAGACCCCGGATGCGCAGGGCGGGGATGCCCACGGCCACGGCGAAGGCGGCGGTGAAGGCGGTGGCGACGGGCACCGCCAGCCAGAAGGACAGGCCGACGGAGAAGGTGAGGGCGCCGCCCACCACCGCCCCGATGGCCACGAAGGCGAACTGGCCCAGGCTGACCTGCCCGGCCCAGCCGGTGAGGACGACCAGCGAGACGGCCACGATGGCATGGAGGGCGATCACCCCGCCGAGGTTGGTCTGGCCGGTGGAGGTGACGAAGGGGTAGACGATCACGACCAGCAGGCCGAGCACCACCAGCGCCAGGCGGCTGTTGCGCACCGACGGCACCCCGAGGAGCTCCCGGGGGATGGGCCGCTGCTCCTCGGACGCCGACCAGGAGCTGACCACCTCGTCGCCGCCCCGCATCACCTTGCGCTGCTGGAGGAGCAGGCCGGCGGCCACGACCAGGAACAGGCCGAGGTCGATGAGGGGCAGATCGTCGGCCAGGGAGAACCGGCACGCCTGGGTGACCACCGAGATGGCGACGGCGGCGGCCACGGTGGTGGGGATGGAGCGCATCCGGCCCACCACGGCGGCGGCCAGGGCGGGCAGCAGCACCCCGGGGGCGAAGCCCGCCGCCACCCCCGGGCCCTGGAGCATTCCGGTGAGGGTGACGCCGGCGCCGGCCAGGATCCCGGCCAGCGCCCAGGTGATGGTGGACAGGCGGCCCACCGAGATGCCGAGCAGGGCGGCCCGCTCGGTGTTCTCGGCCATGGCCCGGACGGCCACGCCGGAGCGGGTGAAGCGGAAGAAGGCGCCCAGCCCGAGGAGGGCGATCAGCGCCATCTCGATGGCGAAGACCTCGGGGAAGCCGAAGTCGAGCCTCAGGCTGCCCAGGTTGAACTTCCAGCCCGGGAAGGGCAGGTCGGGCCGGATCGACCGGGTGAGATCGTCGATCTGGCGGCTCTCGGCGGAGGGCAGGAAGGGCAGGCGCCGGATGATCCCCGTCGAGGTCTGGCTCAGGAAGCCGGCCACCACGATGGTGACCACGGTGAGGACGAGGCGGGGCGCCTTGAAGAAGCGCCGCACCAGGGAGATGTCGATGGCCACGCCGACGAGCACCGAGGTAGCCAGGCCGAGGATGAAGGCCACCGGGAAGGGGACGGGCGTGTTGCGCACCAGCTCGAAGGTGAGGGTGGCGCCCGCCACCCCGATGGCGGTCTGGGCGAAGTTGACCACCCGCAGGGTGCGGTAGAGGAGGATGATCCCCGCCGCGGTGAGGGCGTTGACGAGGCCGTAGACCAACCCCCGGAACAGGATGGCGCTCGGCGTGCCCCGGCCCCCCACCCCCCCGCCGGGCAGCACGAACTGGGTGAAGACGAGGATGACGAAGATGGCCGCGAACCAGCCGATGACCGCCCGTCCCCGCGCCGTCAGGCCGCTCGGCACTAGCCCTGGGCCGCCTGGTCGGGGAGGGGGGTGGGCTTGGTCTGGCCGAGGCTGAAGGTCACGTCCAGCGTGCCGTCGGGGGCGGTGATCTTGATCTGCTCGGAGATCGGGATGCCCCCCAGCTGCGGGGCCATGATGTAGCGGTAGCTGCGGGTGGCGGTGCTCGCTCCGGAGAAGGTCTGCGTCGCCTCCACCGCCCACCCGTCGACGATCTCGCCGCAGGCGTCGACCCGCTCCCGGCGCACCACCTGGGCCTGGTGCTGGAGCACCTGACCGCTGCGGGAGTCGATCCCCACCGACTCGAACGACTCGCCCGCCTGGATGGGCAGGGGCAGGAAGAGCACGGCGGGCGTGAAGTTGAGGACCTGGGAGTTCCCCTGGGCGTCGATGCGCTCGATCCGCATGAGGGAGATGCCCCGCTCGGGATCGCCCACCTGGCGGCTGGGCACCGACGGGTTGGACGGGAAGGGCACGTCTTCGGGCAGCTGCTCGGGCCGGTCCAGCGGGATGGTCTGGAGGGGCGGCTCCACCGACCGGCTCACGGCCGCCGTCTTCACCTTGAAGGTCTGGAGCACGGTGACGCCGGTGCCGAGCTCGGGCTGGACGGTCTGGAAGGTGAACTCGGTGTCGGAGATCGGGGTGACCTCCCGGATCAGGCGCTGCTCGAACCCGCTGATGGGGATCTCGATGCCCGGCAGGGTGGCCATGGTCTGGGTCCCCGTGCGCTTCCAGCGGTACTGCCCCTCGGCCGGGGTGCCGACCAGCTCGAGGCCGGCCTCGGCGGCGGGGAAGGCGTTGAGAGCGGCGGGCGGGCAGGCGGCCTTGGACGGGTTCAGGGGCGTGGGCCGGGGCGCCCGCGGCGTCGGCACCCGGGGCGCCCGGGCAGGGAACGCCGGGGCCGGGAACGTCCGCGA
>JBOGFO010000007.1:0-10895 GCA_050743445.1 Acidimicrobiia bacterium | reverse complement strand
GTTCAGCAGGCCGGGATGGGCGCGCACCGCCTCCACCACCGTCTCGAGGACGGCGCTGCCCGAGATCGCCTGCTCGACCGCCATGGGTGCAGCCTATGGCCGCGCTACGTGGCGGCGCTGGCCGGAGCGGGAGAAAGAACGAGTTCCGGCTTGCGGGTGGCGAGCGCCGCGGCGGCCAGGGCGGCCCGGGCCCCGGTGGGGACGATGAGGCAGCCGGCATCGGCCAGGATCGATTGCTGGGCGGCCAGGCCCTGGGGATCGGCCTCGGTGCCGAGGACGTAGGCCACGACCTCGATTCCCGCGGCCCGCGCCTCTTCACATGCCGGGGCGAGCGCGCCGGCCGGGTCGTCGTTGGCGCCGTAGCCGATGACCACGTCGAGCAGGATCACGGCCGTGTTCGGGTTCCGGGCCTCCTCGGCCAGGTGCTCGAGGCGGATGGTGGGGTCGATCATCGGATGGGGCCGGCCCTTGGTGTACTCCTCCTCGCCCAGGTCGAGGCAGATGTGGCTGTCGGGCGGGGCGGGGACATCCCAGCCCTTGCGCAGCGGGGTGTTGGAGTGGACCGGGCCGAGCACACCCGAGAGCAGCACCATCGCCTCGTAACAGAGCGTGCCGCCGGAATAGAGGCCCCGCACCAGGCGGCGCTCGTCGGCCAGCCCGTCGCACGCCGCCGCCACCCGGTCGACGAGGCCGCCGGCGGTGGGATCGGGCCGGTCGTGGCCGGCGAGCTCGAGGGCGACGAGGACCCCTTCCTCGAGGGTGGTGGCGAGGTGCACCGAGGACGGCACCGGGATCGGCTCCGCCAGGCCGATCAGGGCGGCGGCGACGGGCATGTCGCCGGCTTCGGCCACCACTGCCCGGGCCACCTCGGGTGACGGAGGCTTGGACACCAGCAGGATCACGTCGGTGCCAGAGTCGGCGCGCAGGGTCTCCACCGCCAGGCGGGCCATGCGGCCCCCGACGGCCTCCGACAGGTCCCGGCCCCCGACGCCGATGACGACCGAGACGCCGGCACCCCACCGGTCGAGCAGGCACATGACCTCCTGAGCTCCGGTGCCGGCGGCCGCCACCACGCCAACCCGGCCCCGGCGCACGGCGTTGGCGAAGCCGAGCCCGCAGCCTCCGAGCACGGCTGTCCCGGCCCCCGGTCCCATGACGAGCAGGCCGAGCTCCCGGCCCCGGTCCTTGAGTTCGATCTCCTCTTCGACCGGGACATTGTCGGAGAAGAGCAGCACGTGCAGCCCGGCGGTCAGCGCCTTGTGGGCTTCGAGAGCGGCGTAGTCGCCGGGGACCGAAACGATGGCGAGGTTGGCGTCGGGTAGCTCGGCCACCGCCTCGGCGATGGTCTCCGGTCCCCGCTTTGTGCCGGCCGGTGCCCCGCCCGCCTTGCCCGCGCCACCACCCAGGGCGGCGTATCCGGCGGCCAGCGCCGCCTCCGCGACGTCGTCGTCGCCGGCCCGCGCCGCGAGCACGCAGTCGTTGGCCCCGGCGCCCTCGACGTCGAAACCCTCGCCCTCCATGGTGGCGACGTTGGCCGGTGTGGCCATGGCCGCCGTGGCCCATTCCACCCCTTCGACATCCCGCATGGCCCGGGTCGCGGCCATCTGGATGACGGAGTCGACATAGGCGTCCTTGAGCAGGCGCACCTTGTAGGCCACATCCGCCTCCGATTCAGGCAATAATCCCGCCTCCGGGCAATGGGCGTTCCCGTGGCGGATAGGAAAAACAGCGTTCACCATAAGAGACGGCCTTCGGTCTGACAAGCGTTGAGTCCCCTGCTGTGTTCCTGACGCGTTTCTTATGGTTGACGCTCGTGTCGGAAAGTAGTTAGATTTCACGTCTGCCCGTGATGAGGGAGGTCGACATGGTCGACGTCGAAGCGCCGGTAGACCTCGCCTGGCTGATCACCGAGTTGCAGAGTCGGGGCCTCCGGTCGGAGTCCCCGATCGAGGGCCGCAAGGGCGGCGCTGGCCCCTCTGACTCGGGGATGCTCTGGATCGAGGGCGTCGCGGTCACCATCCCCACCGACGCGCCGTGGGCCCGGTCGTCCCCGTATTCGCTGCGCACTGAGGACGAAGGCTTCGGCATCTACCGCGACGGCGTCCGCCTGGCCGGCGCCTCCGGCAGCAAGCGGCCCCGCTACTACGACCGCGCCACCGCCGACGGCATCCCCTACTGGAAGATCGCCCTCCTCCACCTCGACTCCCTCGCCTCCACCGTCCTCCAGGCGTGCGCCTACTGGGGCAACGACGACCAGTGCCGCTTCTGCGGGATCGGGCTCTCGCTCGAGGGCGGGCGCACCATCGCCCGCAAGTCGCCCGAGCAGCTGGCCGAGGTGGCCGTGGCGGCCAAGGAGCTCGACGGTGCCGTCGACGCCACCCTCACCACCGGCTCCACCGCCGCCCCCGACCGGGGCGCCCTCTACGTCGGTCGCTGTGGTGCGGCGGTGAAGGAGGCGGCCGGGCTCCCCGTCGAGGTCCAGTTCGAGCCGCCGGCCGATCTCGACACCATCGACGCCGTGGCCGACATGGGGGTCGACTCCGTCGGGATCCATGTCGAGACGTTCGACCCCGTGGTGCTGGACCGCATCGCCCCGGCCAAGGCCCGCACCGGGATCGAGGGCTACTTCGCCGCCTGGGAACGGGCCGTGGCCCGCTTCGGCCAGGGGCAGGTCTCCACCTACGTGATCCTGGGGATGGGCGAGGACCCCGAGCTCACGGTGGCCGGGTGCCGCCGCGCCATCGACATCGGCGTCTACCCCTTCGTGGTACCGCTGCGGCCCATCGCCGGCACCCTCATGGAGGACCACGAGCCGCCCTCGGCCGAGTACACCGAGTCGATCTACCGCAAGGTGGTGCCCTACCTCACGGCCCGCGGCATCAGCGCCGGGGCCGTGTCCGCCGGCTGCGCCCGCTGCCAGGCGTGCTCGGCGATGGGCGCCATGGAACGCTCCGCCTCCCAGCCCGGGGCCCGGGCTGTCCCCGTCGATCTCAGGAGCCCGGGTGTCCCCGTCGAGCCCGGGGCCCGAGGTGTCCCCGTCGACCTCGAACGCCGGCGGGTGAGCATTCCTCTCCAGGACGCCCGGGGCTGATCGTGGCCGAACGCGCCGCTCTCTCCGCCACCGCCCGGGAGCTCCTCAGTCCCGAGGCCTCGCCGATCAGCTGCCGGGTGGCGTGCAGTGCGGAGGAGCTCGCCCTCCACCACCGCATCCGCCACGAGGTCTTCGTGGCCGAGCAGCGCATCTTCGCCACCACCGATCTGGACACCCACGACGACGAGACCCACACAATCCGGGTCATCGGGCTGGCCGGGGCGATGGTGGCGGGCGCGGTTCGCCTCTATCCCCTCGAATCCAGCGGTGAGCTGTGGCTGGGCGACCGCCTGGCGGTGCTGCCTGACTTCCGCATCCAGGGTCTGGGCAAGCCCCTGGTCCGCTTCGCCGTGGCCACCGCGGCGCGCCTCGGCGGGCGGGAGATGCAGGCCCACATTCAGCCGACCAACGTCCGCTTCTTCGAGCGGCTCGGTTGGGAGTGCCGCGGCCCGGTAGAGGTCTACGTGGGACTCCCCCACCAGCCGATGGCCATCGACCTTTCGGGCCTCGACCTCACCGACCCTGACCTCTCTGGCACCGGCCTCGACGAGTGACGCTCGCCCTGCCGGAGGACGTGACCGTCGTCAACGTCGGCCTCTCCCTCTTCACCGACGCCATCCAGAGCCAGGACCGTTCCGTGGCCAACGTCGAGTGGCGGATCCCGGCCGGGGGCGACCCCGACCTCGTGGCCGCACTCCGCCGGCTCTACGGTCCCCGGGCGAAGGCGATCGACGCCGCCAACGCCGAGGTCGTGCGCCGCCTCGACGAGGGCATTCCCCTGCTCGTCGGGCTCGAGCCCGCCTCCGGGGTGGTGCCCGACCTCGGGGAGCGCACCATCCTCCACTGCGGCCCCGCCATCGCCTGGGACGAGATGTGCGACCCGCTGCGGCGCTCGGTGCAGGCCGCGGTGGTGGCCGAGGGCTGGGCCGGTTCACCGGAGGACGCTTGCGGCCTGGTGGCCGGCGGTGACGTGAGCCTGGAGCCGGCCAACGCCCACATGACGGTCATCCCGATGGCGAGCGCCATCGGTCCCTCGGCCTGGGTGTGGGTCGTCGAATGCCACGAGGGAGGCACCCGGGCCTTCTCCGCCATCAATCAGGGTCCCGGCGAGGTGGCCTGGTTCGGGCGGGACACGCCGGTGGCCATCGAGCGCCTCGTGTTCCTGGCCGAGGTGGCTGGGCCCCTGCTGGCCGAGGCCGTCGGCCACGCCGGACCCCTCGACGTCTTCGCCCTGGCCGCCCAGGGCCTGCAGATGGGCGACGACGTGCACATGCGCACGCAGGCCACCACCAACATCCTCTGGCGCCAGCTCCTCCCCCACCTGGTCGGGCTGGAGGACCCCCGGCGCGCCGACCTCGCCCGGTTCCTGTCCTCCAACCATCTCTTCTTCCTCAACCTGGCCATGGCCGGGGCCCGGTCCCTCACCGAGTGGGCCCGGCAGGTGTCCGGCTCGAGCGTGGTGTGGAGCATGGCCCGCAACGGGACGACCTTCGGCGTGAAGCTGCCCGACCTCGACGACTGGTTCCTGGCCCCGTCGCCTCCCGTCAGCCACGCCCTGTACTACTCGGGCCAGGGGCCCGAGACGAGCGCCCCGGACATCGGTGACAGCGCCCTCCTCGAGCTCGTCGGCCTGGGCGGGCCGGCCGGGGCGGCGTCACCCGCCGTGGCCTCCTTCGTCGGCGGCACCATGGGCGACGCCATCCGCCTCACCGAGGACATGGAACGCATCTGCGCCGGCCACAGCACGCGCTTCAAGCTCCCCCTGCTCGACTTCCGGGGCACCCCCATAGGGGTGGACGTCCGCCGGGTGGTGGAGACGGGCATCACCCCCCGCATCAACACGGGCATCCTCCACGTCTCCGACGGCAGCGGACAGGTCGGCGCCGGGGTGGCCGTGGCGCCCCTGGAGTGCTTCGAGCAGGCCCTCGTGGCCCTCGACCGTCACCTGGCGTGACCGCCGGCCTCTGGGTCGGCGCCGGCGCCCGCGAGGTCCTGGCGGTGCCCGGCCCGGGCCACGTGGTCGCCGTCTACCGGCGGGCCGCCTACCTCCGCCTGCCGGGCGGGATCATCGCCCTGGTCGCACCCGGCGTGCCCCGGGGCCCTCTCTGGGTCGGCGGCGCCGGTGAGGCGAGCCTCCGGCTCCGCCTCCCGGTGACCGTGGGCCAGGGTTGGCTCGAGGTGGAGGGTCGGACTCTGCCCGTCGGCGGGGCCGAGATTTGGTGGGGCCCCCTCCCCGACCCCCTCCACCTCCGGAGCGGACTGGCGCTCGCCGCCGAGGTCCTGGCCGGTGGGTCCGCCTCGGCGTTGCTCGAGGAGCCCTGGCGGCCGGGTTGGCATCGCGCCGAATCCGCCCTGCACGCCGGCGAGCTCCGGATGACGGCCACGGTCCTGGGTGGGCTGGGGCCCGGCCTCACGCCGGCCGGCGACGACGCCCTGGCCGGCATCCTCCTCGCCCGGCACGCGCTGGGTGATGGCGGGGGCGAACTCCTCGACGTGGCCGGCTCGGTGGTGACCACCGATCTGAGCCGCGCCCTGCTCCGCTGGGCCGCCGAAGGCCAGTCGGTGGAGCCGGTCCACGATCTCCTCATGGCCGTCGCCGCCGGCGACCGGCCCGGGGCGCTGTCCACCGTTGCTCGCATCGCCTCCCTCGGGGCCTCGTCCGGTGCCGACCTGCTGCTCGGCCTGCGCCTCGGGCTGGCGCCGCTGCGAACTCCCCCGGCGATCCACCCCTCCGGGTGAGGTCGGCCCCGGGCCGCTTTCCATAGTTTCGATGTATGGACACCGCGACTCTCACCACCACCGCCCAGGCCATGGTCGCCGCCGGCAGGGGAATCCTCGCCGCCGACGAGAGCACGGCCACCGTCACCAAACGGTTCACCGCTCTGGGGATCGAGTGCACCGCCGACAGCCGGAGGGACTACCGGGAGCTGCTGCTCACGTGCCCGGGTCTCTCGGACACGGTGAGCGGCGTGATCCTCTACGACGAGACGCTGCGCCAGTCGACCGCGTCGGGCACGCCCTTCCCGGAGGTGCTCCGGGCCCAGGGGGTCATCCCCGGCATCAAGGTGGACACCGGGGCCAAGGCCCTGGCGGCCTGTCCGGGAGAGACGGTGACGGAAGGCCTCGACGGGCTGCGGGAGCGCCTGGCCGAGTACCGCGGCCTGGGTGCCGGCTTCGCCAAGTGGCGGGCCGTGATCAACATCGGTGACGGGCTGCCGAGCGCCACCGCCCTGGACGCCAATGCCCACGCCCTGGCCCGTTACGCCGCCCTGTGCCAGGAGGCCGGCATCGTCCCCATCGTCGAGCCCGAGGTCCTCATGGACGGTGACCACGGCATCGACGCCTGCTATACGACCACCCGGGCCGCCCAGCGGGCCGTCTTCGCCGCGCTGGCGACCCACAAGGTCCTCCTCGAGGCCATGGTCCTCAAGCCCAACATGGTGCTGCCGGGAAACAAGTCCTCCGAGACCGCGTCGGTCGAAGACGTCGCCGCCGCCACGGTGCGGTGCCTGAGCCAGACCGTTCCGGGCGCGGTCCCCGGCGTCGCCTTCCTGTCCGGCGGCCAGAGTCCCGAGCTGTCCACCGCCCACCTGAACGCCATGAACGCCCTGGGGTCCGCCCCCTGGACGCTCACGTTCTCGTTCGGCCGCGGCCTCCAGGACCCCGCCCTCAAGGCGTGGGGCGGCAAGCCGGCGAATGCCGAGGCGGCCCAGCTGGCACTCGCCCACCGCCTCACCCTGACCGGCGCCGCCTGCCGCGGCGAGTACACCGAGGCGATGGAGACCGCCGCCTAGGACCCATGAGGACGCCCCCCGGGTGCCGGGCGTTACGATCGGGACGTGGAGCCGATCGTGCTCGGCCCCGGTGCGGGCCGTACCTACGAGATGGGCCGGATCACGGCGATCTTCAAGGTCGACCTGCCCGGCTGCAGCATCTCCGAGTGGTGGCTCGAGCCCGGCACGGCCGGTCCGGGCACCCACAACCACCCCGAGGACGACGTCTTCTACGTGCTCGCCGGGACGATGCGGATCCGCGTCGACGACACCTGGCACGAGGCCGGTTCCGGCGCCTACGTCCACGTGCCCGGCGGCGTGCCCCATGACTTCGAGAACCGCGGCACCGAGCGGGCCGGGATGCTCAACGTCTCGCTACCGGGCGGATTCGAAGAGGCGATGCCGGCCATCGCCGACTGGTTCCGGGCGCGGGACGGGGGCTAGAGGAAGCTGCTCTGCGAGGCCGCGTACGGCCTTGCTGCTCGATGACCGGTCCCGCCTGGCTGCTCGAAGTCGTGGCCCCGGAACGGAAGGGGCGCCGTCACGCCCGCGACCGGATCGACCACGCCCTCGATCGCACCGATCTCCAGGCGATCGGCAAGATCGTCCGCCGCGTGATCGCCGACGCCCGGGCGGTAGCGGCCGCGGCTTCGATAGCCGTGGTGGCCTCCGGCAGCTGAAATCCCGCCCAATCCGGCCGCACGGGGCCGATCGTGACTTGACTACTAAACTAAATGTCTGTCTACTATCGGTTATGCTCTCCTTTCTCCGCCTACCCCGCCGGAGCGAGAAGCCCCGGTTCGTCGGTCTGACCCACGTCATCGACAAGGGCCTGCCCCTGGCCGCGCTCGAGTCGCAGCTGGCCGGGTCCGGCGAGTACGTCGACGTGTGGAAGATGGGCTTCGGGACCGCCTACCTCGACCCCACGGTGGAGGAGAAGGTGGCGGCGCTCACCGCCGCCGGGATCCGGGCCTGCCTGGGCGGCACCCTCCTCGAGGTGGCGTGGGCCCAGGGCCGGGCCGAGGAGTGCCTGAACTGGGCGGGAGAAGCCGGCTTCTCCTGCATCGAGGTGTCCAATGGAAGCTGCGGCATGCCCCTGCTGGCCAAGCGCCGGCTCATCGCCGCCGCCAGCCGGAACTTCATCGCCATCTCCGAGGTCGGCTCCAAGGACCCGTCGACGCCCGTGTCGGGTGCCGCCTGGGCCGAGGAGATGACCGGTGACCTCGAAGCCGGCGCCACCTGGGTGCTGGCCGAAGGCCGGGAGAGCGGCACCGTGGGCCTCTACGACACCGACGGGTCCGTTCGCCAGGACCTGGCCGAGACACTGGCCGCCGCCGTCGGGTTGCGCTGGGTCGTTTTCGAGGCGCCCCATTCGGCCCAGCAGGCGTGGTTCCTGCGCCAGTTCGGCCCGGCGGTGAACCTCGGCAACGTCGCCCCGGCCGAGCTGCTGGCCGTCGAGGCGCTGCGCCTGGGCCTGCGGGCCGACACCTTCGGGCTGGGTCAGCCCATCCTCGACGCCGCCGCCGACGACCCGGCGCCGGTCGTCAGCGAAACCGCCTGACCCACTCCCGTCTGCGGGTCTACGCTCCGGCGCCGGCTCCGAGCTCGGCCAGGGCGTTGCGGGCGGCCATCACGATGGGCTCCTCCACCATCCCCAGCGACGGGGCGTAGACGTTGTCCAGGTTGGCGACGTCCCGCAGGCTGGCCCCGATCTTCACGGCCATGGCCAGGAAGTCGGACCGTTCCTTGATCCCCTCGCCGCCCACCATCTGGGCGCCGATGAGGCGCAGGCTCTCCGGGTCGGCCAGGAGCTTCACCCGCAGCGGCTTCCGGTCGGCGTAGTAGCGCGCCGCGGTGGGCGTCTCGGCGATGCCGACGACGTGGGGGATGCCGAGGGCGAGAGCCAGGGTCTCGCCGAAGGCCACGCCGCCGATCATCCACTTCCCCGCCACCATCCCCCAGGGCACGTAGACGGGCTGGTAGGCCCGCTGACCGCCGCCGGCGTTGGTTCCAGCCACCTTGCCCTGGGAGTAGGCGTGGCTGCCCGAGAGGCCCTGCAGGGGGATGTTGGCCACCCCGTGGGGCACTTCGATGCAGTCCCCGGCGGCGAAGACGTCGGGCGCCGACGTGGCCATCCGCTCGTCGACCACGATGCCGCCGGTGGAGCCGATCTCGATGCCGGCGGCGGCGGCCAGGTCGTTGCGGGGCACCTTCTTGGTGCAGACGACGACCAGGTCGGCGGGCAGCTCGCCGGCGGACGTGCGCACGCCGCGGACCTGGCCGCGGCCGTTGTCCAGGAAAGCCTCGAGGTCGGTGTTGAAGTGCATCTTCACGCCCATCTCGGCCCACGAGTCCTCCACCGGACCGGCGATGTCCGGGTCGGCGGCCTCGGACAGGGCCCAGGGATGAGGATCGATGAGATGCGTCTCGATCCCCCGGTGGGGCAGGGCGGTAACCATCTCCAGGCCAAGCGGCGACGCCTCGACCACCACGGCGGTCTTGGTCTCGTCGAGGACCTTGTCCCACTCCATGGCCCGGCGGATGTTCTTCACGTAGTAGAGCCCGCCCAGGTGGGTACCGGGGACGCCGGGGTCGGCGTAGTCGAAGCCGGTGGCGATGATGAGCTTGTCCCAGCTCACCTCGCCTTCTCCCTCCACCGTCACCACCTTGCGGGCCACGTCGATGCCCGTGACCTTGGTGGAGTAGCGGATGTCGATGCCGGCGGAGACGTAGGCCTCCTTGCCGGCCAGGAAGAGGCGCTCGAAGTCGGGGATCTCCTTGCCGTGCACATAGGGGATCCCGCACGGGCTGTAGGCGGCGTCCTCGTACTCGGTGTACACCACCACCTGGCCCGAGGGGTCCGCCGCCCGGGCCGCCCCCGCCGATCCGATGCCTCCGGCGCCGCCGCCCACGATGACGGTCTTCATGAGACCCTCCCCGGCGTATCTACGATAGTGATGGAGGCGTTTACTATACGGCCGACTGGCCCTCCGTCAAGACGCGCAGGACGAGGACGGCGAGATCGTCGCCGGGGAGCCCGCCGGAGAAGGCGACGGTGCGGTCCTCGATGGAGCGGGCGATCGTCTCCGCCGACTCCCCCCGGGTCTCGGCCAGCACGGTGATGATCCCGCATTCGTCGAGGAAGCAGGGTCCGGTGTCGATGGGCAGGCGGGGCGCCCGGGCTTCGAGGACGCCGTCGGTGACCAGGACGAGGACGTCGCCCGGCCCGAGGACCACGGCGACCGGCTCGACGTTGATGACGGGGAACTGGCCGAGGAGGGGCCCGGAGGCCTCGATGGCGATGATGGGGCCCCCTTCCTTCACCAGGAAGGCAGCCGGATGGCCACAGTTGAGCAACCGGACGGCCACGTGGCCCCCGGCCACCCGCAGGTCGCCGTAGGCCATCGTGGCGAAGCTCTCGTCGTGGTCCGCTTCCAGGAGCGCGGCGTTGACCGCCTCCGGGACCCGCACCCCGCCGCTCACCCGGGCCGTGGCCCGGGCCGTGTGGCGGACGACCGCGGTCATGGCCGCCGCCCCCGGGCCCTTGCCGGCCACGTCACCGATGAGGAACCCCCAGCGGTCCTCGCCGAGACGGAAGGCGTCGTAGAAGTCGCCGCCCACCTCGTTGTGCTCACCGGCGGGGTGGTAGCGGGCCGCCAGCTCCACGCCGGGGATCTCGGGGAGGCAGGGCGGCAGCAGGCTGCGCTGGAGCACCTGGGCGATGTGCTCAGCTTCGATTCGGGCCGTCCGCTCGGCCTCGAGGAGACCGGGCAGGCGCCCGTCGGGGGGGCGTGGGGACTCGTGCAGGTAGTTCTCGATCATGCTCCCCCTCCTCAGCTGGGGTCGCGTCGTCACTGGCGGTATCGGCGAAGAGGAACCATCCCCTTGAACCTCTTTGCACAGCCTTAGGATTCGCAGACAGAGAATCGCTTAGGATTTCGGTCAGCTGCCATTCCGTGGAGGTACCGTGATGGCGCGTGCGTTCTTCAACTTCGTTTTCGCCACCCACGGAGACGGCCCGCCCGTCTACG
>JBOGFO010000006.1:0-4764 GCA_050743445.1 Acidimicrobiia bacterium | reverse complement strand
GGCTTCACCTATCCCAACCTCCGGGTCGCGCTCGATCCTGACGAAGGCACCGCCACCCTCACGCTGCTCGGCCCGGCCGAGCCCACGCCGGCCAGCCGCGACGCCGGCTGGTGGCCGCTCGCCCTCTGCCGGGAGCTGGACGACGCCCTGCTGCTGCTGCGCACGAACCACCCCGAGCTGGGAACGCTGGTGCTGCGCAGCGAGGGAGACTCCGAGGTGGTGGCCGCCCTCGACGACGCCCTCCTGGCCCGGTCCCGCGAAGACTGGTTCATCCGGGAGGTCGTCCTCTACTGGAAGCGGACCCTCAAGCGCCTGGAGCTCAGCTCCCGCAGCCTCATCGCCCTGATCGAGCCGGGCAGCTGCTTCGCCGGCACCCTCCTCGAGGTGGCGCTGTGCGCCGACCGCTCCTACATGCTCGACGGGGAGGACCCCGAGCGCGAGGGCGTCCCGCCCGCCTCGATCATCCTCACCGGCATGAACTTCGGCGCGTTGCCGCGCGGCAACGGGCTGACCCGGCTCCACAACCGCTTCCTCGGCCACGACGACCACGTCGACACGCTCGAGGGGCGGACGGGCAAGCCCATCGACGCGGTGGAGGCGGCCGAGCTGGGCCTCGTCACCGCCACCCCCGACGAGATCGACTGGGAGGACGAGGTCCGCCTGGTGATCGAGGAGCGGGCCAGCTACTCGCCCGACGCCCTCACGGGCATGGAGGCCAACCTCCGCTTCGGGGGCCCCGAGACCATGGAGACCAAGATCTTCGGCCGGCTCACGGCCTGGCAGAACTGGATCTTCCAGCGTCCCAACGCCGCCGGCGAGAAGGGCGCGCTGCGCGCCTACGGCACCGGCGCCCGCGGCCAATTCGACAAGAACAGGGTCTGAGGTGACTCCACGATGACCACCATCAACTACGAAGAGAAGATCCCCAACAACGTCGAGCTGGGGGACAACCGCCGGCTCCAGCGGGCGCTCGAGTCATGGCAGCCCGCCTTCCTCGACTGGTGGAAGGACATGGGGCCCAAGGGCTTCCAGCAGAAGGACGTCTACCTGCGGACGGCCGTCAACGTCGGCTCCGAGGGATGGGCCAACTTCGACTACGTGAAGATGCCCGACTACCGCTGGGGGATCTTCCTGGCCGAGCCGGTGAAGGACCGGATGATCGGCTTCGGCGAGCACCAGGGAAAGCCCGTGTGGCAGGACGTCCCGGGCGAGCACCGCTCCGACCTGCGCCGCCTCATCGTCGTCCAGGGCGACACCGAGCCGGCGTCGGTCGAGCAGCAGCGCCACCTGGGGAACACGGCCCCGAGCCTCTACGACCTGCGCAACCTCTTCCAGATCAACGTGGAGGAGGGCCGCCACCTGTGGGCCATGGTCTACCTGCTGCACGCCCACTTCGGCCGGGACGGACGGGACGAGGCCGAGTCGCTGCTGGAACGCCGCTCCGGCGACGACGACAAGCCCCGCATCCTCGGCGCCTTCAACGAGGACACCCCGGACTGGCTGTCCCTGTTCATGTTCACCTACTTCACCGACCGGGACGGCCGCTTCCAGCTCTCCGCCCTGGCCGAGAGCGGGTTCGATCCGCTGGCCCGGACGTGCCAGTTCATGCTCAAGGAAGAGGCCCACCACATGTTCGTGGGCACCACCGGCATCGGCCGGGTGGTGCAGCGCACCATCGAGCTCATGAAGGAGCACGACACCGACGACGTCGCCCCCTTCGGCGGCATCAGCCTGGACATGCTCCAGCGCTACGTGAACTTCCACTACTCGGTGTCGATCGACCTCTTCGGCGGCGAGACGTCCACCAACGTGGCCAACTACTACACGGCCGGCCTGAAGGGGCGCTTCCAGGAGGCCGAGCGCGACGACGACCACCGCCTGGAGTCGACCACGCAGCTGGTCACCGAGGTCAAGGACGGCAAGATCGTCGAGAGCGAGGTGAAGGCCCTCCTCGCCCTGAACGAAGGCCTGCGGGACGACTACGTCGACGACTGCCAGAAGGGCGTCAACCGTTGGAACCGCACGCTGCGGGAGGCGGGCATCGACCACGAGCTGCGGCTGCCCCACCGGGGCTTCCACCGCCAGGTGGGGACCTTGGCCGGCCACCACGTGACCCCCGACGGGAAGCTGGTGGACCAGGACACCTGGGACACCAACGTGGACACGTGGCTCCCGTCCGAGAAGGACAAGGACCACGTGGCCGCCCTCATGCAGGGCGTGAACGAGGCCGGGAAGATGGCCGGGTGGATCGCGCCGCCGGGGGCGGGCATCCACGGCAAGCCGGTCGACTTCGAATACGTGCGGCTCTGATCTGATCCGACGGTGATCTGAGGGGAGACAGCCTCTTCGATGGCGGCAGCGGGCGACGGCGGACGGAGCAACGGCAGCCACGCGCGCTCGCTGCTGCTGACCGTCCTGGGTGAGTACGTGGCGCCCGTGGAGGCCCAGACCTGGACGGGCACCCTGGTCGAGGCCCTCGGCGCGCTCGGCGTGCGGGAGAAGGCCGCCCGCCAGGCGCTGCTGCGCAGTGCCGGCGACGGCTGGCTGGTCGGGGAGCGCCACGGCCGCCGGGTCCGCTTCTCGCTGAGCCCCGAGATCCACCAGCTCCTGGCGACGGGCGCCCGGCGCATCTACTCCTTCGGGGCCGGGCGGGTGGACTGGGACGGCCAGTGGCTGGTGGTGGTGGCCAGCGTGCCGGAGGAGCAGCGCCATCTCCGCCATCAGCTGCGCACCGGACTGGCCTGGGCCGGCTTCGGGCCCCTCGGCCAGGGGGTGTGGGTGTGTCCCGACGCCGGCCGGGAGGAGGAGGCCCGCCGGGTGGTCGAGTCCCTCGGGCCCGCCGTCCAGGCGACGTCCTTCATCGGCCGCCACGCCCAGGTGGGCGACGAGTCGGCCCTGGTGGCCCGGGCTTGGAACCTGCCCGACCTCGAACGGCGCTACAACCACTTCGTGTCCGAGTTCCGCGAGGCCCGGCCCGTCGACCACGAGGACGTCTTCCGGGCCCAGACCCGCCTCGTCCACGAATGGCGCCGCTTCCCCTTCGTCGACCCCGGCCTCCCTGACTCGCTCCTCCCCGCCACGTGGCCCGGGCGGCGGGCCCGGGAGCTGTTCCTGCGCCGCCACGACGAGTGGGCCCTCGGCGCCCGGTCCTGGTTCGAGGCCACCGACGCCGGCTCCACCGCCTGACCCCCGACCTTTCTTGTGGGGAAAATTCCAGCAATCCCTGGCATTTTCCCCACAAGAAAGGGTTAGGGTGACGGGTGTGGAGCGGGGCCGTTTGCTGGTGGGGACGTCGGGGTTCGCCTACAAGGAGTGGGTCGGGCCCTTCTACCCGCCGGGCACGAAGGCGGCGGGCATGCTCCCGTACTACGCCGGCACCCTGCCCAGCGTGGAGATCAACTACACGTTCCGCCGGGCTCCGACGCCGTCGATGGTGGAGGGTTGGGTGAAGGCCACGCCCGAGGACTTCGCCATCGCCTGCAAGGCGCCTCAGGGGATCACCCACTTCGCCCGCCTGGCCGGCTTCGCCGGCGAGCGGCTGGCCAACTTCATCGAGGCGGTGACGCCCCTCGGGGGCCGGCTCGGGCCGGTGCTCTTCCAGTGCCCGCCGAACCTGCGCTACGACCCGGCGGTGCTCGACGCCTTCCTGGCCGACCTCGCGGCCCGGCCGCAGCGGTTCGCCATGGAGTTCCGCCACGAGAGCTTCGACACCGACGAGGTCCGCGCCAGGCTGGCCGATGCCGGGGTGGCCTGGTGCGTGTCCGACACCGAGGAGGCGGCGGGCCGGTTCGTGCGCACGGCCCCCGACTTCGCCTACCTGCGCCTGCGCCGGCCCGGCTACGACGCCGCCGCCCTGGCCGGCTGGGCCAAGGCCATCCGCCCCGCCCTCGAAGCCGGCGCCGACGTCTACTGCTACCTCAAGCACGAGGAGGCCGGTGGCGGCGCCCTCGACGCCGTCGCGCTCCGGTCCCTCCTCGGGTGACGGCGCAGCCGCCTGCGCCGGGAATACACAACCGGTAATTTCATCGCTGGTATTTGTCACACCCCCCACGTATCGTCACGGCGATGGAACGGCAGAGACTCTGGCGGGCGGTAGACCCCGACCTGTTCCGGTTCACGACTACCGACCTACGGGACGTGCACGTGGCGCTCATGGTCGCCTTCGACCAGGCGGCCGTCCTCGCCCCTGCCCTCAACGCCGACGGGGTCCGCGTCGCCCTGGCCGACGCCGGCTGGGACGAACCCCTCACCGACGAGGTCCTCCTCCGGGTGCTCGACGCCCTGGTGGGATGGGGCCTGCTGGAAGCAACCCAGGATCGCACCGCCCACTACGCCACCCCTCAGGAGTTCGAGCGCAAGAACCTGCAGTGGTCTCTGACCCCCAAGGGTGAGGCGGCCATCGGCGGAGTCCTCCACGCCCTGGACTCCCTGCGACACGCCGTCGGGCTCCAGCCCGCCGTGCTCGACGCCATCGGCGACCGCCTCGCCGAGCTGGCCGACCTCCTGTCCGATCCCCCCACGACGGAGGCCGACGCCCGGATCCACCTGCGCCTCGCCGAGGTGGAGGGCCACCTCGCCGCGCTCGTGGTCAGCGTCCGCCAGTTCAACGGCCACCTCCAGCGCCTCGTCCGCGACGACCCCGCTGACGACACCGTGTTCGTGGAGGTGAAGCGGCGCACGGTGGCCTACCTGGAGGAGTACGTCGAGGGCGTCGAGCGCCCCCAGCGGCGCCTCCGCCTGGCCGTCGACCGCCTGGTCGACGGC
>JBOGFO010000005.1:0-5943 GCA_050743445.1 Acidimicrobiia bacterium | reverse complement strand
GGGTAGGGGCCCCCGACCACGTCGCGATGAGCCGTCAGGCGAAGAGCCGGAAACATGGAGCTGACCGTGCTGGGGGCGTGCGGCTCCTACGGGGCGCCGGCGGGCGGGGCGTGCAGCGGCTACCTGGTGCGGGCCGGCGGCGCGGCCATCTGGCTCGACTGCGGCAACGGCACCTTCGCCAACCTCCAGCGCCACCTCGCGGTCGAGGACCTCAGCGCCGTCGTCATCACCCACCAGCATCCCGACCACTGCGTCGACCTGTACGGCCTCCACGTGATGCTGACCTATGGACTCGAACAGCACGGCCTACCCGTCTACGCCCCCGACGGGCTGGAGCGACATCTGGGCACCCTCGTCAACGACGACTGGGGTCCGGCGTTCTCCTGGACGGGCCTGGCGGACGGCGACGAGGTCACCGTCGGCGGGGCGCAGCTGCGTTTCTCCCGCACCGACCACCCCCCGCCCACCCTGGCGGTGGAGGTGGCGGCCGGCGGCCGGCGGCTCGTCTACACGGCCGACACCGGTCCCGGCTGGTCGGTGGACGCGTTCGGTCCCGGCGCTGACCTCGTCCTGTCCGAGGCCACGGTCCAGCGCGACGGCGAAGGTCGCTACGGCCACCTCTCCGCCCGCCAGGCGGGAGCGGCGGCCCGGGCGGCGGGCGCCAAGAGCCTGGTGCTCACCCACATCTGGCCCGGCCTCGACCCGGCCGCCTCGGCCGTGGAAGGCTCGGAGGCCTTCGGGCGGGAGGTCGTCCTGGCCGCTCCCCACCAGCAAATCCGGATCTGAAGGGGTCACATGCATGGCTGACCGGGTCGACGGCCGCAGTCCAGAGGATCTGCGGCCCCTCATCTTCCACCGCGACTACACCGTCTTCGCCCCCGGATCGGTCCTGGTGGAGATGGGCCGGACCAAGGTGCTGTGCACCGCCTCGGCCGAGGAGCGGGTCCCACCCTGGTTGCGGGGCAAGGGCAAAGGGTGGGTGACGGCCGAGTACTCGATGCTCCCCGGCTCCACCACCGAGCGGACGGACCGGGAGGCGACCCGGGGCAAGGTGTCCGGCCGCACCCAGGAGATCCAGCGCCTCATCGGCCGATCGCTGCGGGCGGTCACCGACCTGTCGCTGCTGGGCGAGACCCAGATCACGGTGGACTGCGACGTCCTCCAGGCGGACGGCGGCACGCGCACCGCCGCCATCTCCGGGGCCTACGTCGCCCTCCACGACGCCTGTACGCGCCTCCTGGCCACCAAGCGCTTCTCGGCCCATCCCCTCCAGGAGGCGGTGGCCGCCGTGTCGGTGGGCATCGTGGACGCCGTCGCCCTCCTCGACCTGGCCTACGTCGAGGACGTGCGGGCCGAGGTGGACATGAACGTGGTCATGACCGCCGGCGGGCGCTTCGTCGAGGTCCAGGGGACGGCCGAGGGCGCCGCCTTCTCCAAGGTCGAGCTTGACGATCTGCTGTCCCTGGCCGAGCACGGCATCGCCGGCATCCTCGGGGCCCAGGCCGCCGTCCTCGCCACCCCGCCCGAGCCCCGCACGAAGTGAGCGCCTCGCCCGGGGACGGTTCCGCCCTGTGCTTCGTGCTGGCCAGCGCCAACCCCGACAAGGTGGCGGAGATCAAGGCGATCCTGGCTCCCGCCGGCGTCGATCTCCTGCCCCGCCCCCCGGAGGTGCCCGACGTGGAGGAGACGGGTGAGACCCTCCTCGACAACGCCCGGCACAAGGCCACCGCCCTGGTGGCCGCCACCGGCCGGGCGGCGGTCGCCGACGACACCGGCCTCGCCGTCGACGCCCTGGGCGGAGCGCCCGGAGTGCACTCCTCCCGCTACGCCGGCCTCGGCGTCACCTACGCCGACAACGTGGCCAAGCTCCTCGAGGCTCTGGCCGGAGTCCCCGAGGGCCAGCGGACGGCCCGCTTCGAAACCGTCGTGCTGGCCCGGTTCCCCGACGGCTCCGACCTGGTGGCCACGGGAGCGGTGGAGGGCCACATCGCGGTCAAACCGCAGGGGGAGGGGGGGTTCGGCTACGACCCCGTGTTCGTTCCCACGGAAGGCGACGGGCGCACATTCGCGGAGATGAGCCCCGACGAGAAGCACGCCCTGTCCCATCGGGGCCGGGCCTTCCGGGAGTTCGCCCGGCGCCTCCAATCGGAGGTCGGCGGGGAACGTTAACGGCCGCTCAAGTCGGCGACCAGATCGGCCGACATCTGCGGTATGCGAACCACCTTCCTTCAGACCCTGCGGGACGAAACGCTGCGGACCGAGCTGGGCGCCGAGGTCCTCGCCGACCTCGCCGTCGAGAATCTGGAGCTGTCCACGCCGGCCCGTTCGGCCGCCGTGCGCCGCTCCGTGATCCAGCGCCGCATCTAGTCCAGCCGTAGGCTGGTCCGCCATGGACCAGCCCTTTCACACCGTCCTCGACGTTCCCGTCGCCGGCGGCACGCTGGCGGTCGGCGTGTCCGGGCCGGCCTCGGGCGCACCGGTCATCCTGGCGGTGCACGGCATCACCGGCTCGCACCGGTCATGGAGTCCCGTGGCCCGCCATCTCGGCGACGATTTCACCTTCCTCGCACCGGACCTGAGGGGGCGGGGCGCCAGTGGTGACCTTCCCGGGCCCTACGGCCTGGACGCCCATCTCGACGACCTCGCGGCTGTCCTCGACCACGTGGGCGCCACGTCGACCTCGGGGACACCCCGAACCCCGGGCGTGATTCTCGCGGGGCACTCCATGGGCGCCTTCGTGGTCGCCCGCCTGGCTGCCGCCCATCCCGCCCGCTTCCGGGCCGTCGCCCTGGTGGACGGGGGCCTGGTCCTGCCCGTCCCGCCGGACATCGATCCGCAGCAGGTGCTGGCGATGGTGCTGGGCCCCGCCCTCGCCCGGCTCCGCATGACCTTCGAGAACCACGAGGCCTACCGGGAGTTCTGGCGGGCCCATCCGGCCTTTGCCGGCCCGGGGGTGTGGAACGCCGACACCGAGGACTACGTCGACTACGACCTGACCGGCGAGCCCGGGCAGATGCGCTCCCGGGTGTCGGAGGAGGCGGTGCAGGCCGACGGGGCCGACGTGCTCGACGTCGACGCCGTCCGGCGGGCGTTCCTGGCCCTGGCCTGCCCGACCGTGGTGGTGCGGGCGCCCCGGGGTCTGCAGGACGAGCCCAGCCCCCTCCTGCCCGAGACGGTGGTGGCCCAGGCCAAGGAAGCGCTGCCTCACCTGGTGGACGTGGTGGTGCCCGACACCAACCACTACCTGATTCTGCTCGGTGACCGGGAGGCGAAGACGGTGGCCGACCAGCTGCGGGCGCTCAGCGACGCCTAGGCCCGGTCACGCCACCCCGCGGCCGTTCTCGGCCGGCGCGGAGATGCGGGTCCACCGGTAGTGGGGCAGCTCGGCGGCGTGCATCTCGAAGCGGCCGGGCCTCGGAGTGAGGCGGTGGGCAAGGGCACCGCGGGTGTAGAAGGCGCGTTCCACCTCGGCCAGGCTGACCGTGTCGGGCGCCAGGCCGGCGGCGACGAGGGCGTCAACGCAGGCCTGGCCCAGCCCGTCGGAGAGCAGGTCGGCGGTGATGGCCCGCATCGCCTCGGGGTCCTCGAGGAGCCACGAGTGCCCGCCGTGGTGCACCACCACCAGCTGCCCGCCCGACGCCACGGCGGTGTCCCGCCCGGCCGCCAGGGGCACGACCGGGTCGTGGTCACCGTGGATGACGAAGACCGGCACCCGGGCGGCCCGGAGCCGCTCGAGGGTGGGCCGGCTCGGGGGCGCCAGCAGGACCGACAGGGCCGGCGCCATCAGCCGCCAGGGAGCCCAGAGGTTGGAGAGGGTCTGGGGCAGCGCCAGGGCCTGGAGCTTGGCCGACTGGTCCCCGGCGAGGAACATCGCCCCCCACGTGTCGGCCGCCAGGGTGGCGCCGACCAGGCCGAGGATGGGGGGAGACCAGCCCGAGAAGGCAGCCAGGTCGTCCCACGGCCTGCCGGTGGCCGCCCCGATGAGCATCAGGGCCACCGCCCGCTCCGGTTCGGCCGCCCCCAGCTCGGCCACCAGGCGGCCGCCCAGGGAGTGGCCGGCCAGGACGGCGCGCTCGACTCCCAGCTCGTCGAGGACCCGGCCGAGGAACAGCCGGTACTCGTCGAGGCGATGGCCGCCGTCGCCGAGGCTCCCAGATCCGCCGTGGCCGGCCATGTCCACGGCGATGACCTTGAAGCCCATGGACGCCAGCCGGGACAGGGACTGCACGTAGACCATTCCGGCGAAGGAGAACCCGTGTGCCACCACCAAGGGGATGCCCCGGCCGCCGATCGCCACCCCGACCCGATGGCCGTCGGCCAGCTTCAACGTGGCCGTAGCCAGGCGGGTGGCGGGCACGTCCAGCGGTATCCCGGTGGCCGCCCCGGGCCACAACCTCGGTGCAGGCTCGTCGGGCACGGGCTTATGCTTTTCCGTCAACGGTCCTCGAAGGTCGGATATCCCACTGCGTGACCAGCGTAAACGGTGGATAACGGAGGCCGATGCTAGGAGCGGAGGGTCGCCGAGGCGGGGATCAGCCCGATCGGGCGACCGCACTCGACCTCTACGCCGGTCATGCCGCCGCCTACGACGAGGACACGGACTGGGCCGGACCCGACCGGGACCGGGCCATCGAGCTCCTCGATCTCCGCCCCGGTGACGTGGTTCTCGACGTCGGCTGCGGGACCGGCCTGTGCTTCGCCGGACTGCGGGAGGGCGTCGGGGAGCGCGGGCGCGTGATCGGCGTCGAGCAGAGCCTCGACATGCTCGAGCGGGCCCAGGCCCGGGTGGCCGGCGCCGGCTGGGCCAACGTCGACCTCATCCTCGGCTCGACGGAGGACGTCGACCTTCCCGACCGGCTCGACGCGGCGCTGTTCTGCTTCACCCACGACATCCTGCGGGTGCCGGCGGCGGTGGAGAACGTCCTGGCTCATCTCCGCCCCGGGGGGCGGGTGGCGGCGGTCGGACCGATGTGGGCTCCGTGGTGGGCCCCGGCCATGAACCTGATGATCTGGTACTGCACCAGCCCGTACGTCACCACCTACGAGGGCTTCGATGTGCCCTGGAGCCATCTGGCCGACCGGATCACGAACCTCGCGGTGGAGCGCCAGGAGATGCTCGGCCGCTACTTCGCCTGGGGGCAGCTGGAGCCGGATCCCGTCGAAAGGGGATGAAGGGCGCGTTTCGCCCTCATCCGTCATACCGCTCGAAGTCGGACGTTAGGTAAGTAGTCGTGGACAAAGCACCCCTGAACCCCCTGCGGCTGCTGGGCGAGAGCGCGAGCTGGGAGAGGCTCATGTGGAAGAAATTTGTGACCGGCGCGGCCTGCTTCGTGCTGGGATCGTGGCTTTCGGTGCTCGGGGCGGATGCGAGCCGCCGGACCCGGCCTCCGGGGGTGCCCCCGACGAGTGCGCCCCCATCCGAGCAGGCCCCGCCCGAGACGGCCCCGCCGGAGGTGGTGTCACCCCCCTCTCAGGCCGCGTCGCCGCCAGACGAGGTGGCCCCGCCTCCTCTGGAGCCGGTTCCTCCGGAGCCGGCTCCCGTCCCCGAAGTCGCCGAGTCGCCGGAGGAGACTCCCCGGGTCTACGCCGGAACGGTGACCGATCCGGTCCTGCCGGCACCCGCTCCGCCGCGGCCGGCGCCTGTCCGCCTGCCGTACACGGGGGCCGGTGACGACGCCCTGCCCCTGGCCGGGGCCGTGCTGGCCCTCGGAGGCCTGGCCGTGATGGCCGGCGCCGCCCACCCCGCCCGGCCCGCACCCCCGGCCCCGCCGGTGGGTCTGGTACAAGGTGACCGTGCAGCGGCGATCGGTCCGGCTTCTGGTGGCGGCGACGGTGGTCGTCGTCGTGGGCGGCGCCTGCAGCGGCGGCTCCGGCGGCGCTGACGGGGAACAGGCGGCCGGTTCGACCACCGCCACCGCGGCGGCTCCTTCGTCGACGACCGCC
>JBOGFO010000004.1:0-3407 GCA_050743445.1 Acidimicrobiia bacterium | reverse complement strand
AGCCGGGCCAGCTCGGCCACCACCGCCGCCGCGCCCGCCGGCGTGGAGCCCTGGCGGACCTGGCGGAACCCCACCTCCCGCAGGATGAGCTCGGCGGCGGTGTTGTCGCTCTCCCGCACCATGGCCGCGGCCACATCCGAGAAGGGCGCGGAGCGCACCGTGGCGAGGGTGACCGCGCCGTCCGGAGCGAGGCCCGCGCCGGGCGGGTCCGTCACGGCCATGCCCCGGGCGGCGAGGAGTGCGGTCAGCTCGCCGGCGGCGTGGACGGCGGGGTCGTCGGCCCGGGTCTCCGGAGGGGTGAAGTCGGGGAAGCCCGAATCCACGAGGAGGGCACCGAGGGGGCCGGCCTCGTTGTCGGTGATGTAGTTGGGCTTCCAGGTGTGCACCACCCGGGTGCGGTCGTAGCGCGAGTCGTCGCCCCGGATCCCGCCGGTGACCGTCCGCACGCCGGCCGCCGCCAGCTCGTCGGCCAGCGCCGCCAGCGGTGTCGGCCGGCGGTCCTGGGTGCGGGGGCGCTCGGTCAGGAAAGCCATGTACTCCGGGGTGGCCAGATGCGGGTCGCCCGAGCCGACCAGCCACAGCGGGCCGGCGACCCCGTCGCGGGGTGGGTGCTCGGCGACGACGCGGGTCTCGTACCGGTAGTCGGTTCCGACGACCGACAGTGCGGCCGCCGCCACCAGCACCTTCTGAGTGGAGGCGGGGGTGAGCGGCAGCGCCGGCCGGCGGGTGAGGATGGGCCGGTCACCCTCGTTGACCACGACGCAGGCGGAAAGGTCACCGAGGAGGTCGTCGACGGCGCGTTCCAGCGCCACCGTGCCCTGCGTCTCGGCCATCAGCGCCGGGATCCTCCCCGGTGACCACAGGGCGACCGGGGCCGGCGGGGGTACGGCCGCGGGCGCCGGTTCGGGGCGCAGGGCCAGCCAGGCCGAGCCCAATGCCAGCCCGGCCAGGGCCGCGCCGGTCAACCTTCGGCTGAGGACCGTGACCGTCACAGTCGGCTCTGGCGTCGAAAGAGGGTGGGCACGACGCCATGTTGGGCGATCTCCGGCGACCCGGCCCAATCACCGGCCCATGGTTCTGGGCATCGGTAGCCTGGCGGGTCGTGGCCCTCGAAGTCACCGTCGTCCTCCCCGCCCACAATGAGGCCGGCCTCCTGGAGGAGGCGGTGCTCGAAGTGGCCGAGGGGTTGCGCTCCCGGGGGCTCAGCTTCGAGGTGGTGGTGGTGGAGAACGGCTCCACCGACGACACCGCCGCCATCGCCCGCCGCCTCGCCGGCGAGGTCACCGAGCTGCGCTGCCTCTCGCTGGCCCAGGCCGACTACGGCCGTGCCCTGCGGGCGGGCCTCCTGTCGGCCGAGGGCGAGGTGGTGGTCAACTTCGATGTCGACTGGTGCGATCTCGGCTTCCTGGAGCGGGCCGTGCCCATGGTCCGGGCGTCCGACGGTCCGGCGGTGGTGGTCGGGTCCAAGCGGGCCGAGGGCTCCACCGACACCCGCAACCGGGCCCGGCGGCTCGTGACCGCCGGCTTCTCCGCCTTGCTGCACTACGGGTTCCGGCTCTCGGTGTCCGACACCCACGGCGTGAAGGCGATGCGCCGGGCCGCCGTCGTCCCGCTGGCCGAGCGCTGCCGGTTCGGTCAGGACCTCTTCGACACCGAGCTGGTGCTCCGGGCCGAACGGGCCGGCCTGGGCAGTGCCGAGATCCCGGTCGAGGTGGTCGAGCGCCGCCCGGCCCGCAGCACCATGCTTTCCCGCATCCCCCGCACCCTCAAGGGCCTGGCCCGGCTCCGGGTCGCCCTGTGGGGGGAGTCGCTGCGCCATCCCCTCCGGTGGGGCCGCCGCCTCGTCCGGAAGATCAGGAAGCGGCGCCGGTAGGCTGCCGGGCGTGCTGGCGCTGCACAACACGCTCACCCGGAGGGTGGAGCCGCTCCGGCCGCTCCAGCCTGGCCGCGTCACCATGTACAGCTGCGGCCCCACCGTGTACCGGCCGGTGCACATCGGGAACCTCCGGTCGTTCCTCCTGAGCGACCTCATCCGCCGGGCCCTGGCCTGGGAGGGCGTATCGGTCCACCAGGTGATGAACATCACCGACGTCGGCCACATGACCGACGAGCTCCACGACCGGGGTGAGGACAAGATGCTGCTGGCGGCGGCGGACGAGGGCCTGACCGCCGGCGAGGTGGCGGCGAAGTACGAGGCCGCGTTTCACCGCGACATCGCCCGCATGGGCATCGTTCCCGCCGAGGTCTACCCCCGGGCCTCAGACCACCTGACGCCCATGATCGACCTGATCGAGCGGCTGCTGGAGCGGGGCCACGCCTACGTGGACGGCGGCACCGTCTACTACGACGTGGCCAGCTTCCCGGGTTACGGGAGCTTGTCCCACAACACGCTCGAGCATCTCCGGGCCGGGCACCGGCTCGACGCCGTCGACCATCACAAGCGCCATCCGGCCGACTTCATCCTCTGGAAGGCGGCCGGGCCGCGCCGGGTCGTCCGTTTCGACAGTCCCTGGGGTGAGGGCTATCCGGGCTGGCACATCGAGTGCTCGGCCATGTCGCTGGCCTACCTCGGTGAGCGCTTCGACGTGCACACCGGCGGGGTCGACCTGACCTTCCCCCACCACGAGGACGAGATCGCCCAGAGCGAAGGGGCCCTCGGCCATCAGGTCGTGACCCACTGGGTGCACGGCGACCACGTCCTGTTCTCCGGCCAGAAGATGGCGAAGTCGGCGGGCAACGTGTGGACGCTCGACACCGTCGAGGAGCTGGGGGCCACCCCACTCGACTTCCGCTACCTGTGCCTGACCAGCCGCTACCGGCGCCAGTTGCGCTTCTCGCCCGATGCCCTCACCGCCGCCCACAAGGCCCGGTCCCGCCTCGGCCAGACCCTGGCCGATCTCGGGACACCGGCCTCCGGCCTCGGGGCGCCGGCCAAGGAGTGGGCCGGACGCTTCCGGGAGGCGATCCTCGACGATCTCGACAGCCCCCGGGCCCTGACCGTGGTGTGGGCCCTGGCCGGAGACGACGGCGCCGCGGTGCCGGCGTCGGAACGCGCCGCCCTCCTCGCCGACTGGGACGAGGTCCTCGGTCTCGGGCTCGTCGCCGAGGCCGAGGCTCCGGCCCCGGAGCTGCCGGCCGGCGCCGAGGCCCTGCTCGAGGCCCGGGCCGTGGCCCGGGAGAGCCGGAGCTGGAGCGAGAGCGACCGCCTGCGGGACGAGCTCGCCGCCCTCGGGGTCGAGGTCACCGACACCCGCGACGGCCAGGAGTGGCGCGCGGGCCCTTAGGGCTCGAGGGCCCTACGGCTCGAGTGCCCTACGGCTCGAGGGCATTGCGGAACAGCTCGATGAGGTGGCGCCGGCGGAGGTCGAGCACGTCGCGGCCCAGCGGGTCGCCGTCGACGAGGGCGG
>JBOGFO010000003.1:0-11167 GCA_050743445.1 Acidimicrobiia bacterium | reverse complement strand
TCCCAGCAGCGGCCGCCGCCGGCGCGACCCGAACAGCGCCCGCCGCCGTCCCGAGGCCGGGATCCCGGCAACGACCCGCCACCGTCAGAGAATCCCGGACTGCCCAACGCCCCGTTTGGGAGGCGGACCGTGAACTACATGAACCCATGTGCCAACGTCGATCCTGGTCAGGCCTGAGAGGAATCGTCGAGATGCAGAAGCAGCGTGCCAGCATTGACGTCGCGGCGAGCGGGGACTCACGGAGGGAAAGTGACGGACCGTCGGTCCATACGCCCGAGACGGCAGCTCGAGGCGGTCGCAAGGGCAGGTCGCCGAAGGTCGAATCGCCGGGCCGGAACCGGGGGACCGGATGCCTGATCCAGCGTGCCCTGACCGTCGGGGCAGCTGCCGACCTGTGGGAACGAGAAGCTGATGCCATCGCCGCCGATGTCATGCGACGGCTTGCTGCAGGAGCGTCCACATCAGAACGGTGCGAGGGTGCCGCCTCACAGCTCCAGCGAAGGGTCGGGCCTCCCCTAGAGAGGTCATCGGACCCGGCTTCGGCAGACGGCGGACCGGTCGAGGCTGAGCAGGCGGCGGCCATCGACCGGCTGCGCTCGGGCGGCACGGCTCTCCCGAGGGGCCTCCGGTCGGACATGGAATCGGCGTTCGGTGCGGATTTTCGGGGCGTCCGAATCCACGAGGGGGCCGACGCCGCCCGACTGAACCGGGAGTTCGGAGCAAGGGCCTTCACCACCGGACCGGACATCTTCTTCGGCCGAGGCGCCTACCGCCCTTCGGCGGAAGCTGGTCGTCTCCTGCTCGCGCATGAATTGACCCATGTAGTTCAGCAAGGGGCCGCCGGAACATCGGAGCACGGGTCCGGTCAGGCTTCTGCCCAACGGTGTCCGGATGTCGTCCAGCGCTTGGTCAGCACGGCGCGTTTCCAGACGGTGACGGCTTCCCCCACACGAGCACAACATCCGCTACTCCCGACCCTGGACGGCCTGTTGACAAGCTACGCCGCCGCAAGCGGAGACCCGATCCCCAAGCGCTTCAAGCGCTTAGACCGGATCGAGCATGCGATCTACGGGTACTTCGATGCCGCGCCGGCCAAGGGGAACAACGATCCCTTCAAGTCGAAGCTCTACTGGTTGCTCGACCAGGTGCAACGTGAGCACCAGACCCTCACCGCGCTCAATACGACGGGAGGTGGCGCGGTCTGGACGAGTGACAGCCCGAACGCCACCGAGACCGGGGAGGTCGCCTCCACCTGGGGGCTGCTCCAGTCAGGCCAGGGTCGGGCCATCATCAACAACATCTACTCCAGTGCAATCCACTTTGAGAACCATCCCGAGTACAAGAAGGACATGCTTGCCGCCTTCGCCCGGTTGCTGTCGCGACCGGCGGGACGACAGGTGGTGTTCGACGCAGTCGGCAAGGTGGCGGCAAACGCTCCTCCATCGATTCAGCTGGGGCCTCAGCGGAGGTCTCAGATCGATGCGGGGGTACCCGCTGAAACCGCGCCTACGGATGATCAAGCAAAGGCAGCCTGGGATTCGCTAGGAAGGACATGGACCCCTGGCACTGGCGCCGAAAGCAGCATGAAGATGGACGCCCTCTCCGACACAGAATGGCGGGTTTACGACGCCAATCAGAACGAGATTCTCGCCCCTGCGTTCATCGTTCTCGGTCACGAGCTTATTCACGCCACGCACAATCTCACGGGAACAAACCGGAAGGCCAAGGCATACGCTGGTCCCAAAGCTAACTGGTGGAACGCCGAAGAGAAGCAGACCATTCAGCAAGAAAATCAGATCCGAGCGGAGCACGGGCTCAACACGGCGCGGTTCGAACATACAAAAACATCGAATGACGAACGTACGGCTACATTGAGCGAGAGCACTCGGCAAGACATCGAGGTGCTCCGTGCGGAAAGCCCGTTTAGTTTGCGTGACTTTGTGCCGGCCACCAAGACTGGTCTCTTCGACGTCGATCTGGATATCAACACGGGTGTGATGACGATCACGATGAAGATCAATCTCCAACTCATCTCGGTGAGCACGCCGAGTAAGAAGGACAAGCTATGGACGGCCAAGGAAGCAGCCAAGTGGGTCGCTGACTTCAAGACGGCGATCACCAAACAGTGGGAGAACAAGTTTGTCTTCGTGCTGAAACGTCAGCCTGGGCAGGATGCCGATCTCACAGTCACCCCACGGGTACGACTCGATGCCGGTTACACCGTGATTGAGGAGATTGACTCGACGCAGGATCAGGCTCCCACCCCCAAGGGACAGGGAGTTGGTGTTCACGCCTCGCCTCACTTCAGCACGAGCGTGTACCACGGCAGCCCGGGCGGGTACCAGCAGGCGTCCGTGGCCCAGAACTACAACCTGAGGGCGGGAGGACCTCACTTGGCCAGTGCCATGGCGGTCGCTTCGACGAAGGATGCGAGGGTTATGAGCGACCAGATCGCTGCTGGAACGGGAGCAGGCGAGTCGATCCTATTCAAGGACAATGTCAAGTTCGACAAGCACAACCGAGCGATGATGGATTTCATCCAGAGCGAAGAAAAGGTTGCTCTTAAACGTTATATGAAGAATTCCGCAGGCATCCTGACCGTAAACATGTTGGCAGGAGCCATCGATGGGCCGGGCCAGACTAGCCTTAGGGAGTTTTCTAATCTGGTCAAGGGTACGTATCCGCCTCTCGTACTGGATTATCCGCTAGTCATTCAAGGTACCAAAGCATGCGTGAATCGCGTAAAGGCCTTTTTGAAGGCCGAGAATCTTCCGAATCGGCTGAAGACGAGTACGCGCAAGGGTGCAGGAACCGTCGATATTGTTATCGACCCGAAATACAAAGTGTCAACAAAAGACAAGGTCGGACGGCAGATAACAGTGAACCATGAGTTCGGTCACATGATCGGCGTGCCGGACGATTATGTCTGTCTCAGCGCGACCGCGAAGCAAAAGCTCCAAAACTACCGCTTTAAGGACGGCGGTGTGGATGCGAAGATGGCTCCAGAGTACACAGTGCCGGGACCCGGACCTGCCACTCCGATGCTTGTCACAGCGCAGGAGGAGTTCATCGACCTCTGCGAACGTGCCGGCGTCCCTGTGCCCCTATCGTTCGGCATGAAGAACAATGCGCTGATGGGCTCGGGTGACGAGATGTTCGCCCATCATTACGCCACCTTGTGGCAAGCGCTCACCGATATGGTCGGGCACATCACTCCAGCGAGATGGTGGAAGATCCAATCGGTGTGACCGAGGGCATTGGCCGTTGACGCCCTACCCGAGCACGCAGAGCAGCAGAGCGAAGGCGAGCCCACCGATGACGCACAGGCATGCCAGTAGGGCGTAGTCGTACTGGTCGCCGTCGGGGATCTCCACCGGGTCGGGCGGGAGCAGCTGCGGGACCGGCTGGACCGAGGCGTTCATGGGGGTGGCGCAGCGGTTGCAGTACAGGGCGTCCTCGGCGTTGATCTTCCCGCAGGTGGGGCAGGCTTCACCCGGCGGCGGCCAGACCGTCGCGGGGGCGGCGACGGGGGCGGGCTCGGGTTCCTCCACGGCTACCGCGGTCGACGCCTCGTAGGCGCCCGGCGCCCAGAAGAGGGGGAAGTCGCAGCGGGCGCAGAACTCGTCCGCGCTCCACGACAGGCGGGTGACGGTGCGTGCCGTCGCGCACGACGGGCAGATGATCGTCTGCATCCCACGGCCTCCTTGTTCGTCCTGCGTCCCTTGGCTCGTCCTAATGTCCCTGGCCGTTACCGGCCGCCCCCGCCGGCGCCGGCCACACCAGCCGGCCGCCGACGCGGATCTCGACGGTCACGTCGGCGGGGACCTCGTTGCGCACCATCTCCACCAGGCGCTCCTCGGTGGTCCATCCCGTGTCGGGCACCGACACCCACACCCGGTTGGGGTTGGCCGGCGACAGCCCACCGGGGAAGACTCCGCCGGCGTCGGAGATCGTTGCGTCGACGCCGATCACCAGCTCGATGAGGCCCTCCAGGCCCCGCTTGGTACCCCGCCAGGTGAGGACCTGGCCCGCCCCCCGGACCAGGGCCCGCTGGCGCTCGGGCGGCATCTCGGAGTCGAGCACCTCGAGGCCGAGCCAGTGGCCGAGCCAGTGGACCAGCTGGGCCGGGGCCACGGCCGGGTCGATGAAGTGCTCGATGCCCCCGGCGGTGGCCCGGGTGTGGTCGGACAGCTCCTCGAAGATGCCGAGGAAGCGCCGCAGCAGGTCGTCGCCGGCCAGGCTGGCGGGCAGCTGCTCGGCCAGCCAGCCGTTCACTGCACCACCACCCGGTGGGCGAACGACAGGGGGAGCGCCTCCTGGCCGAGGCGGATCACGTCGGCGCTCAACCCGAAGCGCCGGCCGGTGGTGAGATCGACGGAGAAGAACAGCACCTCGTCGACGCGCTCCACCCCGTCGATGGCGGAGAGCAGCTGGAATACGGCCCCGACGGTCAGGTCCCGCTGGAACCGCCAGCCAGAGCCGTCGGGCCCGCCCACCACCGGGTTCACGAACCGGTAGAGGGCGTCGAGGGTCCGCTGGCGCACCAGATCGGCGGGCCGGCCCGGCACCGCCGTCACCCGGGCCGCCACTGACACCCCGACGAAGGGCGGCACCTGCAGCTCGATGGAGGTCCCCAGGATGCGGCGCTCGTCGAGGTAGGCGGTGATCCGCCCCCGGAGGTCGTCGGAGATGAGCAGGTCGGCCGCCCCCAGCTCCTGGGGCGGCCGGTCGACCCGGGGCACCACCAGCAGGCGCACGGGGGCGTCGGGGGCCACCGGCGGCAGGCAGTAGGCCTGCACCACGTTGGGGGCAGCCTCCAGGGTCAGCCGCTCGAAGTCGCGGGCCGTCACCGCCCGCTGGCCCGTCCGCAGCATCATCGGGCCCCGGAGCTTGGCGTTGTCGACGCTCTCGGCGTCGACGCCGCCCGTGGCCCGGCCCAGGTTCTCGGCCCGGGCGATGTAGGGCACCGTGGTGTGGAGCACGGTGAGCGTGCCCGCCCCCACGTTGCCCACCGCCCCGCCGCCGTAGCGGTAGCCGGTGACCGCCACCTCCGCTCCCGCCGAGGGGACGGCACCGTGCTGGCGGGTGCTCCCGTCGGGGTAGCGGACGCGGGGCCCGAAACGGACCTCGCCGGTGTCCGAGCTCCAGCTGAAGTGGCGGTCGCCGGGGCCAGAGTGGGCGAAGTCGGCCACCTCGGTCCACAGCTCAGCGCGTCCGCCGTGGGTGACTCGGACGGTCTCCCCCGGCTGGCGGGGCAGGACCGGCCGCTGGCGGACGGTGAACATCGCCCCCGGATCGCCGCTGGTCCGGCCCAGCACCTCGGCTCCGCCCGGCTGGGAGTGGTGGGCCCGGACCGTCCCGCCCAGGCTCACCACCGACAGGGTCTGGATGCACGGCGATGTCTCGTACTCGGGCCTGCCAGGGGCGGGGGCGGTAGCCCGGCCCCGGAGCCAGTAGGCCCGCCGGTCGGCCAGGACCAGGGCGGCGTGGCGGGGCGGGAGGATGAGCACGATGCAGCCATCGCGGTTGAGGCCGCCGGTGTCGTCGGAGAGCACCCGGGCCGCCTCCCACTCCTCCCCCGACCAGATCTCCCAGGCCAGCGGCGGGTCGTCGGGGTCGATACCGAGCCCCAGGGTGCTGGCCGACACATCGAGGCGCAGGGTGTTGCCGGCCGCCGATCCCTCGAAGCCGAAGTAGACGGCGTCACCCGGACGCACCGGGTCCGACCCGAAGCACTCGAGGACCCGGCGCTCGTAGGCCAGGTCGTTCCATGCCTTCTGGTACGTGCCCTCCTCCACCGAGGTGAGGCAGTCGATGAGGACAGGCTGGACGATGTTGAGGTCCTCATCGGTCATGAACACGACGGGCGCCTCCCGGCCCGCCCCCGTGGTGGTGCCCACCTGGGTGGCGGCCGGGACCACCACCGGCCCCACGTCGGTGGCCGACAGCCAGAAGGTGAGGTCGGTGGCCGCCGGCGTGGGCGGGAACAGCTCGACGCCGATGAGGTTGAGGAACTTGGCGTAGAGCCGGTCCGGCACCTGGTTGATGCGGAACAGGGTCATCTCGGTCATCCAGGCGAAGAGCTCGATGAGGGCCACGCCGGGGTCGGACAGGTTGTGGTTCGTCCACTCCGGGCAGTACTTGGGGATCAGGCGCTTGGCCTCGTCGACGATGTCCTGGAAGGTGCGGTCGTCGAGGTTGGGGGCGGGAAGGCTCATACCTTCTGCTCCTCGGGGATGACGTAGAACGGGTATACGAGGTTGCGCCGGTCGTTGGTGGCCCGCACCCGGTAGCGGACATGGATGAGCACCCGGCTGGCGTCCGCCGGGTCGGGGTCGACGGCCACGTCCTCGAGGTCGACCCGGGGCTCCCACTGGCGGATCGCCTGGCGGACGGCCTGGGCCATCAGCCCCAGCGTGTTGTGGTTGACGGGGGCGAAGACGTGCTCCCAGATGGCGCAGCCGAACTCGGCCCGCATGACCCGCTCGCCCCTGGCCGTCCCCACGATGACCCGGATGGAGCGCTCGACCAGGTCGTTGCCGGTGCTGACGGCGATGGCGCCGGTGTGGTCGACGGCGAGGGGGAAGGTCATGCCCCGGCCGATGAAGTCCGCCTCCGTGCCCATTGCGACACCTCCTCAGTTCAACTGCAGGATGCTGCCCTTCACCTGGGTCACCCCGGCCGCCTCCACCTTCACCGTGGCCGTCCCCGACAGCTCGGCCTGGGCGCCCGAGACCTTGGCCGTGGCATCGCCCTTGGCCTCGAACTGAACGCTCTCCACGGTGGCCGCCATCTGGGCCTTGATCTTCACGTTGGCCCCTTCGATGGAGACGTCGCCGGTGGCCTTCAGCGACAGGCTCTGGTCGGTGGTCACCGACACCGGGCTGGGACTGGTGAGCGTGACCTCCGTCCCTCCCAGCGACAGCTTGGTCTTCCCGTCGCTCAGGGTGACGACCACTTTGGATTCGGTGTCGGTGGCGCCGTCGATCAGCTCGATGGTGTTGCCGGTCCGGGTCTTGAGCATCCGGGAGGCCACCGCCTTGCTCCCGTCGAGGGCCTCGCCGATGGCCTTGGGCGGGGCGTGCTGCTTGCTCCAGAGGGCGCCGAGGACGAAGGGGCGGCGGGGGTCGCCGTGCTCGAAGCCGACCACCACCTCGTCGTTGACCTCGGGCAGGATCATGAGGCCCCGGTCACGGCCCGCCCCCGGGGTGGCGAGTCGGGCCCAGTCGCTCTCGTCCTCGTCGCCGAGGGTGGGGAACTTCACCTTGACCCTCCCGGCGTCCTCGGGGTCGTTGTTGTTGGTCACGACTCCGATCACGAGCCCTCGGCCGCTCCAGCCGCCGCCTCCGGCCCCCGCTCCGGCCCACCCGTCGCCGCGGCCGGCGAGCAGGTCGACCAGGGAGGCAGGGCGGCGCCCCCCGCAGGAGAAGCGGGTGGTGTAGGGCATGTTGCCGCCGATGACGTGCTCCACGGCGCTGAGCACGTAGCCGCCCGACAGCTTGGCTCCCAGCCCCTCGATGTCGACCTCGGCGCCGGCCCGCATGCGGGGGTTGCCGGCCGCATCCCCCCGGGCCCGGATGTGCTCGGCCGACGTCAGCTTGGCCACGGCCGCGGCCAGCTTGCCGGCCTCGTCTGTGCTCTGCACGGGCGAGGCCCGTAGCGAGTGCGTGCCGGTGAAGGCCCCGGAGCCGGCGGCGCCGGCGAGCATGGTGGTGGCGGCCGGGGCCCGGCAGGACAGGGCGACCCCGTCGGCCGAGGCGCTGTCCATCCGCACCGGGGCGGCGGTGATGATGGCCTGGGTGTCGGGGTCCCAGCTGTACACGTCGACCGACTCGGCCATCCCGCCCATGGTGAAGCGGACCTTGAACCGGCGGAGGTTCTCACCCCAGCGCAGGGTCGGACCCGACCCTTCCTTGGCCGCCGCCTTGAAGTGCAGCGTCTGGTCGGTGACCCACCACTCGAAGCCGCACCGGCGGGCCGCCTCACACACGAAGGCGTAGTCGGTGCCGGCTTGGAGGAGATGGTCGTGGGTGATGGCGCTGGCCTCGACGTCGCAGGACAGCCCGTGCTCGCCGGCGATGGTCTGGACGACGTCGGAGTCCTTCAGGGTCGAGAAGGTGCGGTTCTTGGTTCCCCGGGCCAGTCGGTGGGCCCGGTCCAGCCCCGACACCACCAGCTCGTGACGGCCCGTCGCCCCCTGCTCGACGGCCACGGCGGTGATCTCGCCCCGGCTGACGAGCACATCGCCCGCCCCACCGTCGAAGGAGATGTCGACGGGCAGGCCGAGGGTGAAGAGCTCCTCGTCGAAGAGGGCGAAGTCGGGGTCGGTGAAGCGCAGGCTGAACCGGTCGGGCACCTGGACCGACTGCTCCACCCGGGTGTCGACCAGCAGGTCGTAGAGCCCGGCCCGCATGGGGTTGCCGTTGACGACCACGGCCACGCTACCCACCGCTCACCTCCTTGGGCTTGGGGACGGCGAGCAGCGTCCCGGGCACCAGGTCGAGGGGATCGACGATCCCGTTGGCCTGGGCCAGGAGGCGCCAGCGGGTGGAGTCGCCGTAGTGGACGGCGGCGATGCGGTCGAGGGTCTCGCCCGACTGCACCTGGTGGAGCCGGTGCGGCGACGGGGTGCCCGACGTCGGGTTCTGGGGCCCGAACACGTCCTCTTCCTCGTACTGGGTCAGGGCCAGCTCGGCCCGGGCCCGCAACGGCACCCCTTCGGACGAGAAGTAGGTGAAGGTCACGTCGAGGCGGTCGACGACCACCTTGAACGAGTGCATGTCGCCCCAATGGAAGGTGACGTAGGGCGGGCGGCCGTTGTTGGTCTCGTCGTCGTGGCCCGGCAGGCTCGGGTCGATCTTCATCAGGTTGAGGAGCCGGTTGGTGTAAGTGGTGACGGGCGTGCCGTCGGCGGTGGTGTCGAAGGTGAGGCTCAGGTCCATCGATCCCGAGTTGCCGCCGGTGAAGGACAGGCTGGGGGCGTTGCGGCCCCAGGCCTGGTCGGGTGACCACTCGTTGGAGACGTGGAAGGAGAACTCGGAGGGGTTGAACAGGCAGGGGATGTCGCTGCCGTTCTCCGGGGTGAGGAAGGCCTTCTGGAAGCTCATCACCACACCGCCGCAAAGCGGCCGCCCCGCCGCTCGAGCTCGGCCAGTACCCGCTCCTCGATGGCCTCGACCAGCGCGTCGATCTGGTTGATCGCCGTCGTGGTGGCCGGTGCGGGCTCACCGGCGGTCGTCCGGCGGTCGGGCCGGCGGTCCGGCCGGGAGAACGAGCCGTTGCTGCCGTTGCCGCCGCCGTTGGTGCTGCCGTTGGTGCCCAGGTCCGGCGTCGACATGGTCGAGCGCTGGACGGTGGTTCGTGCGGCCGGCGAGCGCAGGACCGTGGTGGCGGGCCCCGTGGGGCGCCGGTCGGAGGCGGCGGGTGCCGACGAGCGCTGGACCGTGGTGGCGGCGGCGTGGGCGGCGGCCGGGGGGACGCTGGCGCCCGTGGGCCCGGCGCTCGCTTCCCTTCGGCTTCCGCCGGCTCGCATCGAGTTGCCGGAGGCCCGGATCGGGCCGGCGACCGGCAGCCCGGCCGTGCCCCCCCGAGGAGAACGCTGCTCGACGGTCGCCGCCGGCCGGCGCCCGGGTCGGAACACGGCCCGCTGCACAATCGGCGAGCCCGTGCGGCCCGTGCTCCCCTCCGGGCCTTTGATTCCGGGCATGCAGATGGTGTGGGAGGTGGAGGGCCCGGTCGCCGGTTCCTTCGCCGCCGAGTCTCGTTCCAGCCGCCGGCGGTTGAAGTCCGGCGCCGAGCCGCCGCCAGTCCGACGGGAGATCAGGCGAGCGGCCGCCGAGGTCGCCGGTGCATACATTGCGTTGACGGCGGCCGTCCGGGTGGGTGACCGGGTAGGTTCGTGTTCCGTCCGGCGGCCGACGCGGAGGACGGCTGCCGTCGAAGGGGCGGGTTGCTTGGTCCCGCGGGTGATGGGGCGGACGGCCGTCGCGGTGGTGGGGTGGCGCTCGATGCGGCGGGGGATGCGACCGACGGCTGCCGTGGTGGTGGGTTGGTGCTCGGTCCGGCCGGCGATGCGGCCCACGGCCGTCTTTGGGCTGGCGGGTCGGCGGTCGACGCCGCGGGCGATGGGACCGCTGGCTGCCGTGGTGGTGGGTTGGTGCTCCGTCCGGCGTGCGATACGGCCGACGGCGGCCGGTGTGGCCGGTTGGGCCAGGGTCCCGCGGGCGGTGGGGCGGACGCCCACCGGGGTGGCGGGTTGGTGCTCGATCCCTCCGGTGATTCGGCGAACGACTGGTGTCGGGGCGGCGGGTTGGCGATCGGTCCGGCGGGCGAGGCGACTGACGGCTGCCGTCGTGGTGGCTTGGTGCTGGATCCCGCGGCCGATGGGGCGGACGGCTACCGGGGTCGGTTCGTGTCTCGGCACCCGGTAGGGGTCGGGAGCCATCGTTGGGTGGCGCGGGCCGGCTACCGCAGCGCGACGGCGCACGACAGCTGGCGTCAGTCTGTGCGCCGGCTCGGGGGTGATCAGGCGTGCGACTGCCGGGGATTGTCTGGTCCCGGGTGTAGGAGAACGGTGAGGCGAGGGAGCGGCCACGGCCTGGCGAGCGTGGGAGGCGGCGAGCTCCCCCTGCGATGGGGCGCGCCTGGGGAAGGGCGATCGGGGATTGCCCGCCGACGCGGCGGCCGGATGTTGGGCGATCGGCCTGAGGTAGTGCTGCCCGGTCCTGCGTCGGCCGGCGGGGTTGCCGAGACGCGGGGCAGGCTGCTTTCCCCCAGGCTTGACGATCGAGCGGTAGATCGATGGCGTCGTTGGCCGAGGCCCGGGCTCCGGAAGTCGCCGACGTTCGGCCATGTCGGCGGCGCGGGTTGAAGACCGGCGCACGATTCCCCGCGAGAGACCGGAGGCCCGCTCAGCGCGGGACTCTGCTGCTGACCCACCCGAGGACCTGCTGAGAAGCACTCCCGGTCGCCGGGGCACTGGTTGCCGGGCGGGCGTTGCGCCCGGTACCCCCGCTGGCAGCGACCAGCCGGACGCGTTCGTCGGCGCCGAGATGGGGCGGGCCCGGGCCGCCGTCCGGTCGACGCTCCGCCGGACGCCGGTGGGTGCCTGCCCGGCCGTCCGCCTCCAAGGCGAGGGCTCCCCGGCGGCCCGGGATTGGGGCTGTGG
>JBOGFO010000002.1:0-3913 GCA_050743445.1 Acidimicrobiia bacterium | reverse complement strand
GGGTCGGATCGCCGCTGGGGTCGGCGTCCGCGGTCAGGGCGACCAGGCCGTCGCGCAGCACCAGCCCTCCGCCCAGCCGGCGTTCGGCCGGCCCCGAGCGCCCGGTCGGACCCCGCAGCGACGAGGCGATCCGGTCCCAGGTCTCGTCACTCGTCCAGGCGATGGTGCGGGCGGCGGCCGCCACCTCGGCCATGAGCACGTCGGCGTCGGCGAAGCCCAGGTCGGCTGCCACCCCGTCCTGTTCCTGGAGGAGCAGCCGGTCGGAGGGCTTCCCGGTCCGGCGGTGCAGGGCCACCCGGACGGACAGGAGTACGCCGTAGGCGCCGGCCAGGGACTCGCTGTCGCCCTCCAGGAGGATCCGCCGGGCGGCCTCCGCCCAGTGCTGGGCATGGACGTCCCGCAGGCCGCCCCGCCCCTCCTTCAGGTCCGGCTCGAGCAGGAACGCCACCTCGCCGTAGCGGTCGTGGCGGTCGGCCACCCCTTTGCCCACCTCGGCCAGCCAGCGGCCGGAGCGGGACTGCCACTGGTCCATGGCCCGGCCGGCGAGGTCGCTGGCCAGGGCCTCGTCGCCAGTGACGTGGCGCACGTCGAGGAGGGAGGTGGCGGTGTCGAGGTCGGAGGCGCCCAGGGCCAGCGCCTCCTTCAGGGTGCGGACCCCATGGCCGAGCTTGAGCCCGGCGTCCCACAGCGGGTACCAGATGCGCTCGGCCAGCTTGGCGATGTCGCGCCGCCCGGAATGGAGCAGGACCACGTCGAGGTCGCTCCCCGGCGCCAGCTCGGCCCTCCCGTAGCCGCCCACCGCCACCAGGGCGACGCCCGAGCTGTCACCGCCCAGGGCCCCGTCGAGGAGGGCGCTCAACCAGGTGTCGGCCCGGGCGGCATAGGCCCGGCAGAAGGCGACGCCCGTGAGTCCCGCATCGGCGAGAAGGGCGTCGCGCTCCGCCCGGATGACCCGTCCCGCCAGCGGATCGCCGGCGGGACGGTCATCAGGTTTCGACGGGCGCCGGCTCCGACGTCCGAGCACGCCTACAACGCGTCGCGACCCATCTCGCCGGTTCGGATCCGGACCACCGACTCCACCGGCGTCACCCACACCTTCCCGTCACCGATCTTGTCGGTGCGGGCCGAGGACACGATGGCGTCCGCCACCCGGTCGGCGTCGGTGTCGTCGACCAGCACCTCGACGCGGACCTTGGGCACGAAGTCGACCGTGTACTCGGTGCCCCGGTACACCTCGGTGTGGCCCCGCTGGCGCCCGAAGCCCTGCGCCTCGGAGACGGTCATGCCCTGGACGGCGAGGCCCCGGAGCACCTCCTTCACGTCGTCGAGCTTGAAGGGCTTGATGATGGCGGTGATGAGCTTCACCCGATCCTCCCCATGCTGCCGAGCTCACCGTAGGAGTAGGCCGTCTCGGCGTGCTGGCTCGTGTCCAGGCCCGAGTTCTCCTCGTCCTCGTCGCACCGGAGCCCGATGGTGGCCTTGATGACCTTGGCCAGGATGAAGGAGATGGCCCCCGACCAGACGACGGTGGCGAGGACGGCCACGAGCTGGTAGCCGAGGAGGGTGGCGTTGCCCCCGACCAGGAGCCCCTGGGTGTCGGAGGTGACCACGGCGTTGACAGCCTCGTCGGCGAAGAGCCCGAGGAGGAGCGAGCCGACGATGCCACCCACCAGGTGGACACCGACGACGTCGAGGGAGTCGTCGTAGCCGAGCTTGAACTTCAGCTGGATGGCCAGGAAGCACACCACGCCGGCCACGAAGCCGATGATGATGGGGGAGAGACCGCCGACGAAGCCGGCGCACGGGGTGATCGCCACCAGGCCGGCGACGGCCCCCGAGGCGGCACCCAGGGTCGTGGCGTGACCGCCCTTGAGCCGCTCCACCACCAGCCAGCCGAGCATGGCGGCGGCGGCGGCGTTGTTGGTGTTGAGGAAGGCCTGGGCGGCGATCCCGTCGGCGGCCAGGGCCGAGCCGGCGTTGAAGCCGAACCACCCGAACCACAGGATGCCGGTTCCCAACAGGGTGAGCGGGAGCGAGTGGGGCGGCATGGCGTCACCGGGCCAGCCCTTGCGCTTCCCCAGCACGATGCACACGGCCAGGGCGGCGATACCGGCGTTGATGTGGACGACCGTGCCTCCGGCGAAGTCCAGCGCCCCCATCTCGAAGAGCCAGCCGAAGGGCGAGAAGACCCAGTGCGCCACCGGTGCGTACACCAGGAGCAGCCAGCCGCCGAGGAAGACCACCCAGGCCCGGAACTTCATCCGGTCGGCGATGGCGCCGGTGATGAGGGCCGGGGTGATGATGGCGAACATCATTTGGAAGGTCACGAACAGCAGCGGCGGGATGGTGAGGAGCGAGGCCCCGGCATCGTCCACGAACCCGGGGACGACGCCGTCGGGCCCGGCCAGGTCCTTCAGGCCGGCCAGGCTGAAGTCGCCGATGAAGCCGCCGCCGTCGCCGAAGGCGAGGCTGAAGGCGATGAGCGCCCACAGCACGCTGACGAGCCCCATGGAGAAGAAGTTCTGCATGAGCATGGCGAGCACGTTCTTCCCGCGGACCATGCCTCCGTAGAAGAAGGCCAGCCCGGGTGTCATGAACAACACGAGCGCCGACGATGCCAGCACCCATGCCGTATTGCCGCTGTCCATTCCGCCTCCTCGCGCCTCTGGGAGCGTCGGCGACAGATTGACGACACGTTGTTTCTCTCGCGTCACCCGTGTGTTTCGGGGAGATGAACTCGGCCGGATCGGGGAAGATTGGGATATGCAGATCAGCTTCAACGGTTCGGAGCGCTCCACCCTCGGCGTGGAGGTGGAGCTGCAGATCGTCGACCGGGCGACCTGGGACCTGACCAGCGGGGCCATGCCCATCCTGGCCGCGGTCGGCTCGGAAGGCGCCCACCCCAAGGTCAAGCACGAGCTGATGGAGTCGAACCTGGAGCTGGTGACCGGGGTGTGCGAGACGGCCGCCCAGGCCCGCGACGATCTCGAGGAGACCCTGGGCGAGGTGGCCACCGCCGCCGATGAGCTGGGCCTGGCGCTGTGCTGCGCCGGCACCCATCCGTTCGCGGACTGGTCCGAGCAGCGGATCACCGCCAACGAGCGCTACGAGCGGCTGGTGGACGAGATGGCCTGGCCGGCCCGGCGCCTCAACATCTTCGGCATCCACTGCCACGTTGGGGTGCGGTCGGCGGGGAAGTCCATCGCCATCGCCAACGCCGCCTCGGCCTACATCCCCCACTTCCTGGCCCTGTCCGCCTCGAGCCCGTTCTGGATGGGGAAGGACACCGGGCTGGCCTCCATCCGCTCGAAGGTGTTCGAGGCGCTCCCCACCGCCGGACTGCCCCAGCAGATGTCGAACTGGGAGGAGTTCGAGGCCTACATGACGACCCTGATGCGGGCCGGGGCCATCAGCTCGATCCGCGAGGTGTGGTGGGACATCCGGCCCCACCCGATATTCGGCACCGTCGAGCTGCGCATCTGCGACGGCATCCCCACCATGACCGAGATCATCACCGTGGCCGCGCTCTCCCAGTGCCTGGTCGAGTGGCTCGACACCCTGGACGACCGGGGCTACAAGCTGCCGTGTCCCCGGGCCTGGGTGGTGCGGGAGAACAAGTGGCGCGCCGCCCGCTACGGGGTCGACGCCGAGATCATCGTGGACGAGTCGGGGCGGGTGGCGCCGCTCCGGGTCGCCCTGACCGATCTGGCCGAGGAGCTGGCGCCGGTGGCCAAGCGCCTGAAGTGCACCGAGGAGCTGGCGGGGGCGGGCAGCATCCTCGATCACGGCCCCAGCTACCTCCGTCAGCGCCGCCTGGTGGCCGGGGGCGCGTCGCTGGCGGAGGTCGTGGCGGCCTTGGTCGACGAGCTGCGGACCGACCGCCCGGGGAACTAGGGCCGGCCAAGGGCGAAAC
>JBOGFO010000001.1:0-3323 GCA_050743445.1 Acidimicrobiia bacterium | reverse complement strand
ACTAAGGCCGTGGACGAGGCCGGCGTGCCCGTTCTTGCGTTCCTGCGGAACGACAGGTGTTCCGGAGGAACGCCGGTTTGTGGGGAGGCGCTTGGCTAGGAGCTGCTGCTGCCGCCGCTGCCTTCGTTGCGCTGGCGGCCGGCGTCCTCCAGGCGGCGGATCAGGGCGGCCCGGCGGGCCTCGAGGGCGGCCATGCGCCGCTGCGACGCCTCCAGGTGGACGGTGAGGCGGTCGGCCTCGGTCCGCACCATCTCCTCGTCGTCGAGGATCAGCTCGTCGGTGTCGTCATCGTCGTCAGTGAGATTGAGCTCGCGGTCGATGGCCTCGGCGGGGCCACTGGTGATGACCTCGATCTCGGGCCGGAGGGCCAGGCGCTCGTCGTCGATCCCGGCGGTGAACCGGTCGATGCCCGATGCCGCCTCCAGGGCGGCGGTGGCGATGAGCATGCAACCCAGGCAGTAGGTGAGGTCGCTGTCGTAGCCGAGCTCCTCACCGGTGTTGGTGACCACCACCGCCGGCGCCCGGACGAAGCTCTCGCCGCACGCCCGGCAGGTCCAGTCGATGAGCTCCTCAGCCACGGCCAGGGGGTGCACGTGGCGGAGCTCGTCCACCAGCTGCAGCGCCCGGGCCAGCGTGTCCGGAGGCAGCGACGCCTCGAAGCGCTCGGCCAGGTCGACGTCCTCGAGACACTCCGCCTTCCAGGAGGCGAAGGTCAGCAGCTCCTGGGTGGCGGGCACCGGCGACTCGCCGCCGTGACGGTCGAACCAGCGGTCCACGAACCGGCGGTTGCGGGCCGCCTGCCGTCGATTCGTCTCCGCCGGGAGCAGCCGGCGGGCGACCACCACGGCCTCGACGAGGGAGTCGAGGAGCGCGAACGACGAGAGATCCCCATCGCTGGCGAGGAACTCCCGCAGCGAGGGCGGCCTCACGTATTTCTCTCCCCCAGTCATCCCATCACCGGTACCGGTCTCGTCCCGACACGGATACCTCCGCTGAGCGCGCCTCGACCACTGCAGATTCTAGTGATCCACGCCGGCCAGCGGCGGGCCACGCCCACCCCGAAGGTGTCCCCAGTCATCCCCAGCTGATTCCCCCTCAGCAGAGAACACTAGTCCAGATTGTCGGCACATTGCAGCCGAAGCGTCCCGATTTCTGCCGATTTGTCAGCCTGCGCTCAGGCCGAACTACCTAGGCCCAGGAGACGCAGCCCATCTCCGCGAAGGTGGTGAGGTCGGGGTGCGAGGGAACGACGCGCACCGCGAACCCGTAGCGGCCGGCCTGGTCACAGGGGAACGAGCCGGCGTAGCGGCGGGCCGAGGGGTCGGGGGTGTCGTCGAGGCCGACCAGCTCCATGGTCACGGCGTGGGTCGGCTGGAGCTCCTCGTTCGCACCCACTGGGCCGTGGATGAGCTGGACCTCGATGTCCTGCTCATCGAGGGTCCCGAGGGCCACAACCGCCTCCACCTTCTTCATCGCCCCGAGGTCGGCCAGGGCCGACTCGCTCTCCACGGTGTGCACCTTCACGCCGCCCCAGCCCTTGCCCACCCGCTGCCTCCAGGCGGCCAGGTCCCGGGCCCGGGCCCCCTTGTCCCGGGTCATGACGTCGGCCCGGGCGGCGGCCGGTTCGTACATCTCCTCCACGTAGTCCTGCACCATGCGCGACGCGCTCACCCGCGGCCCGAGCGATCGCAGCGACGACTTCACCCGGCGGACCCAGTTGCGGGGCAGCGGGCCGTAGCGCTCGTAGTAGAGCGGGACGATCTGGCGCTCGAGGAGGTCGAAGAGGCTGGCCGCCTCGACCTCGTCGCGCCGGACGGGGTCGTCGTAGGTCTCGGCCGAGGAGATGGCCCACCCGTTGTCGCCGTCGAACATCTCGTCCCACCACCCGTCGAGGATCGAACAGTTGAGCGCGCCGTTGATGGCCGCCTTCATCCCCGAGGTCCCGCACGCTTCCAGCGGGCGCCGGGGGGTGTTCACCCACACGTCGGCCCCCTGGTACATGTGGCGGGCGACGACGATGTCGTAGTCCTCCACGAAGGCCATGCGGTGGCGGACCTCCGGATCCCGGGAGAACTGCACGATCTGGCGGATCATCTCCTTGCCGATGTCGTCGGCGGGGTGGGCCTTGCCGGCGAAGACGAGCTGGAGGGGGCGTTCGCTGTTGGTGAGGAGCGCCTTGAGCCGTTCGGGCTGGGACAGCAGGAGCGTGGCCCGCTTGTAGGCGGCGAAGCGGCGGGCGAAGCCGACGGTGAGCACCCGGGGATCGAGCACCTCACCCGTCCAGGCCACGTCGGACTCGCTCATCCCCTTGACCAGGGCGCCGTCCCGGAGGCGCTGGCGGACGAAGGCCACCAGCCGGGCCCGGCCCTGGTCCCGCACGCGCCAGACCTCGTCGTCGTGGGCGTCCTCGATGCGGGCCCAGCGGGCGTCGTCGGCCTCGGGCCACTCGGGCAGGACATAGCGGTTGAGCAGCTCGTCCATCTCGGGCGACACCCAGGTGCGGGCGTGGACGCCGTTGGTGACGGCCACGATCGGCGTCTCGTCGTCGGGTACGCCGGCCCACAACCCGGAGAACATGCGGCGCGACACGCTGGCGTGCAGCTTGGAGACGCCGTTCGACATGGAGGCCAGGCGCAGGCCCATCACGGCCATGTTGAAGGGGGCGTCGGGACCGGTACCGGGCTCCTGACCGAGGGCCATCAGCTCGGCGAACGGGATTTTGCAGTCGTCCGCGAAGCGCTTGAAGTAGCGCTCCATCATCTCCTTGGGGAACCGGTCGATGCCGGCGGGCACCGGGGTGTGGGTGGTGAAGATGGTGCCGGACCGGACCGCTTCGACGGCCTCGCCGAACCGCAGCCCCTGGGTGGCGACCAGCTGGCGGATGCGCTCGAGGCCCAGGAACCCGGCGTGGCCCTCGTTGGTGTGAAAGATCTGCGGGTCCTCCCCCGCCACCTGCAGCGCCCGGACGCCGCCGATGCCGAGCAGGATCTCCTGGCGGATCCGGTGCTCGGCGTCCCCGGCGTAGAGGCGGTCGGTGACGGCCCGGCCCGCCTCGTCGTTCTCCTCCACGTCGGCGTCGAGCAGGTAGAGCGCCACCCGGCCGACCTGGGCCCGCCACACCTGGGCCACGAGCGGGCTGCCGGCCAGATCGAGGGTGACCGAGGCGCCTTCGACGAGGTTGAGGGCCATGGCGTGGGGGTCGAGGAGGGGGTAGCGCTCCTGCTGCCAGCCGTCGGCGTTGAGCTCCTGGCGGAAGTACCCCTGCTTGTAGAAGAGGCTGACCCCGATCAGGGGCAGCCCCAGCCCGCTGGCCGCCTTGAGGT